>CAZISK010000436.1:0-6917 GCA_964541355.1 uncultured Candidatus Obscuribacterales bacterium | reverse complement strand
CTTTCTTAAAGGTGGGATCTTTTCTTGAGTAGCTGCGCCGATCAGGGCTTTCATACGCCGGCGTCCCGCCGGCATCGAGCATGATCGACAACGATCAAGTTGGAGATACCGATACGGTTACTCAACGTTGAAAAGCTAGGCGTCGAGGTCTCTTATTTGAAGAGGTTCCGCGCAAGCGGAGCGAGAAACCTGAATACCATCGAGCCGGATTCTTCGTCAAGACCGCAAGATAGCTTGCAATGACGCAGAGGGGTCGATGGTATTCATTTTAGACGTGACGATTGCTTACCGTGCTGTGAGGCAACCGACTCTCATTTACTCAAAAGAGCGGAGCTCGTTGAAAACGCGACGGAGTTAACGTTTTGGAAAACTGTTGTAGGCATCATCTACCCAAGCTTGACCGGTCTCTGTTGCACCAACCGTTTTCAGGAGTTCTCCAGTCATGCCTACCGCCAAAAAGCGCGCACCATCGGCGATATCGGAAAAGAAACCGCCACCGATTACAGATGCAAGCTCTTCAGTAGACAGAGGTCTTAGTGATTCAGGTTCTGGTAATTGTTTTGTCATAGTTGAAGCTCCCATAGTATCTGGGCAAGCCCTCCGTCTTCAACCATTCGAAAATGGTATTCGATCTACTTGCCTCAGTGCACAAGGTATGCAAACAATGTTGAGAAATTGCTGACTGGACGCCTGGCATTTCGTCTCTGTGTATTGATCCAGCCAACATGCGGCTACTTTAGTGAGTTGTCCGGACCTGACGCGATACCGATGCTAGCCAGCTTCCGCTTAATTTCTGGCATTGCCGCTCTGGCCGCTGCGATACCGGCCTCGATACCACGCTTTCCGTCGCTTTTCTTGAAGGAAACAAGATTAATCCCAGTAGTATCAGGATGAATCAAGAAGTCCGCGTTTTGGCAGGTTGTCGCATCAAAGGTGGCTAACTGAATTCGAAGAGCCTGTCTTGCCATGGAGCCGAGGGCACGGAAATCGTGTAAGGGTCTTTCCTTTAAGTGCTCGTCTATGTTGACAGCAATGACGAAGTCTGCACCCATTTCGCGAACATGGTTGACTGGTACGTTATTGATCAGGCCGCCGTCACAGTAAAGACTGTCTCCTATCTGAACCGGTTTCTTCAATTCCGGCACAGCCGTGCTTGCCACCATGGCGACACCGAGATCTCCATCGGTCAGCCGACAGCTTTTACCGGTGACAACGTCGGTTACCACGGCTGCAAAAGGGATGCTCAGCTGCTCGATTCTCTTTTTACCTGCGGTTTTGTCGGCATACCGCCTGAATTTCCATCCGTAGTAAAGACCATCGTAAGGTTTATAACCCAACATCCGTAGCGCGAGTGCGGCAGGCTCCAGCGCCAATCGCAGGATCGGCATTGGCGCAAACTCTTTTGTGAATGTATTTTTCTCGAATATACTGGAGAGATCGTCAATAGACATTCCGGCTGCATAGAAGCCGCCAACCACGGAACCGATACTTGTGCCAGCGATCAGGTCGATTGGGATTTTTTCTTCCTGAAATACTTTCAAGACGCCGACATGAGCTCCACCACGCGAGCCACCACCTCCTAATGCCAGACCAATTCTCGGTCTTTTGGACGATCTGGGGAACCGACTCACTGTTCTTCCTTCGGAAGTGGCGGGTTCCGTCGAATTACTCTGTTCAGAGACCTGAGCAAATACAGGATTGACAGCAAAACTGGCAACCATGGCTACCAAGATAATCACGAGTCTGTGCATAGCTGGAACTCCTTACGAATTAACGCTAGAGTAGCTGATTTCGGACCCCGGAATCGTTAGTTATTAGTGATGTAAAGTGATTCACTCGGTACATAGACCGCCGTCAACGCAATCAGCCCCGAGTACCCCTTCTCTCGTCTTCAGTCAACTGGACGTGCTAAGGTATTGAAACGTTAGGAGTACGGTCGTCCGATCCGCTGGATCGCATAAAGTTTGAAGGAACAGTGCGGAACTCGCGAAGTAAAGGTAAACAGACTAGCTATGTTGATCAATAAGTGGTTTTTCGATTTTCATCTACTAGAACGAGGCTGGGTGTCGAGCCCTCCTTATCGTGAAGAAGGTCAGAAGTCGCAACCACCCAGTGCAAGGATTGTGACGCTACGAGTGATTGAATTTGGTTCAGACGATAAGCCGGACATTTCGTACAAGGCAGAAGTCGTTCATATCGACTCGAACAGGGCAAAGGTGACGGAGCTCATCAATCGGCACGGATTGCCAAAGTCGATACTCGTGAACTGCTGGGCTCAAAAGGAAGAGTTAGAGCAACAGCTTGGTTGCTTTGTCTGACAAGAAGGCTATCAGGCTCATGTCAACTTTATAGGCTGATGCCGTTCACGTCGTCCTGTAGCTCTCGTCTCGTGTCTTGATGTATAGGGCTATGGTTAATACAGTTTCTCCGCGTGCCGGATCTTCGATCTTAGTTTACGACAATGCTACTTCATATCCTGTCGAAGGATCGGCCTGTACCGCATATGGTGTCAACCCTGACCCTGGAGCCCACCGGGCAACTTGTTCAGCTATTCCTTGCTCAGCTTGGAGATTAGCCGAACGAGCTCATCAGCTTCGCCGCGGTGTATTAGTACCTAATTGAATTCTTAATTGTCTTGAGGTAGCGCGATCTTCTCCATAGTCTCCCTGTCGCACCCGGCTAATGCTTCTTGTGTGATGCGGTGAGAATAGCGAGAAGATCTGCATTCTGCTGTTTGAGAGACTGAACATAGCCTCTAAGCTCGGCTGCTTCCCTGGTGGCTGCGTCTCGTTGTTGCTCTCGGTTATCAACTTTCGCCGACAATTCCGTCTGCTGCTCCTTCAAAAGCGCAACTTCGCGATTGCTGGCCTCGCGCATACTCGTACGCATCTCGGTCAGTGCTGACTGGGTTAGTTGCAACTCCTGCCGCAACTGTTCAACCTCCTGCTTGAGCGCGGCGACTTCGCGCCACCCTTCGGTGCTTGCCAATTGCGAGACATCCGACGTTGGCATGTGGTGCTCATCGCGTGTGTGATCATTTGTCATCGTTGGAGTTTTGCTTCGGCGCAGTGACTCCCATTCCTCTAGATACTTGTAAATTGTAGTCAGGCTGCCACCACCCAGGGATGCCAGGATCGACAGGGCAGTAACCTGCTTTCCCTGGGCAACCATCTTGTCCGCTACGAAGAACAGTTCGTCTCGATTGATTACAGGTCTGCGAGTCATAAGCACCATTGAGAGTTAGTGGCATTGCTGTGTCATCGGGAGGACCCGACGTTGCAGTCAAATTATTATTATCATTATTATCTTATTGCAACAAAATGTCAAGCTGGGTGTCGTCGATGAATAACCGTTCCCTTGTGCCGAAGGATGGGGAACATTGTCTACACTCGATGAAGGATTGAGTTTGTGCCTGTACGATTTATTTCCGAAGATCCAAAAACTGCTCGGCAGAAACTTCTAGATTTCTGCCACAAGAATCCCATAGTTCGTGCGCACGGATTGGCAGCCAGCGATGAGTTGCTGATTCAATTCGATGGTGACGATCGGCTTGCGATCAGGAAACGTGACCGCGTCGGTAAAGCGACTTGTCCTGCAGTTGTAATCGAGTTGAGCAGACATGGGCGCGGTTCCAAAGTTGAGGAACGATCGATTCTCACTTCTACAGGAAAGACTGCGCTTGCTGGTTCAACAATATTGTGCGGAGGATTGTTGCTGCTCTGTCTTTTTGCTTTGCCGTTTTCTCTACTCAACCCATACTCATGGCTCATCAGTTTGTCTTCGTTCTTCGTGTTGGTTTACGTCTGGCTGAGCGCGATTTCTGCGAAAAAATCGGTTGAAAAAACTGCGCGTCAGTTTTTGAATACTGTCTGGAGAGAGGAAATTCACGTTACGGGTGAGACTGTCCAGGTGATTGGTGACAAGCGACAAGATGACAAATCAACAAGCAGTAACAGTCCGGCAAAACTGCCTGCTGTATGGCAATCGCCTTCTACACCAGGCACAGCACTTTCGCCTTATGGTGAACCTATTGATCCGGTTTTGCCATTTCAATTACCCGATATGCCGGTTGAAGGCATACCGCTCAAGTGGAGTTTTGCATGTTCAACTGCTGAAGTAATGCAGAAGCTTGAGAACTTTGCTCAATCACGTGAAATCAATTTTTCGCGATCGCTTGGCCTCGGCGGCAAGAGTCAGTTCGACATCAAGCTTCGCAGCGATGGCCTCAGCATTCGCCGAATTCGGCCAACAAACTCATGGTTCTTTAAACTGCTGGCTCATAACATAGATCTTGATCTTGCACCACGCCTCGATGTGAAAGTAGTGCCAGGTGAAGGTAACTCATATTTACTTGTATCGAACAAGACAACCGTGTTTCGAAAACTGTTTACTATGGTGGTGTACACATTTGGGCTTCCTTCTATCGGGATCGCACTGTTAGGACCGCTTCTACTCGTTCCAGGATTGATAGGCGGCGATGACAAGACGGCGCTGTTAGGTTTACTATTACTACTTTTAGGCGGTGGCGCACTTTGGTTAATGGCTGAATTACGAGGCAGCGACAAGATGGAGTATGCTGAGCTGATGCTGCAGCTTGGTGAAACCGTGTCTGATCTGCCTTGCGCGGAAAGCATCGACGAAAACAGATCAATATAATAACACGGCAATAATTGCCAAAGACTTGAAGTTTGCCGCGCTAGCGATTGTTTGTATTGTCCGGTAGCGTATCTGGTGGCAGACGATAAAGAGATCGACTGCCGTGCGATCAAATATGGCTCTTCAAACTGAGAGTACTCGCGACGCAAAAATGGCTCATTGGATCCTGGTGAAATGTCGCAGGGTTGTAAACGGATAGGTGTCTTTATCCTTTTACCCAGAACTTCCCAGAATGTATAATGACTATTGGTGCCGGTTCAGAGCATTGCGGTTGAAAGCGAGGACTTTTAAGACCTTCAGTATGGGTGGGAAACTTTTTTCGGGCGGCTCAGTCCGAATATGATCGTCGGAACTGGTACGTCAATTTATGCATAGATGGTCAAAAGGAAATCGAGACAATGCCCTAATGGCGCTTCTCTGGTCGCTCGTCGGTTTGGGAATAGTCTTCCGTCTGGTCAATCCGTTTTTCAACAATCCGTTTGATTTCATACAATCTGATCCAATGAGACATTTTCTAAGCGCCAAAGAGTGCTTACAGAATGGCGATCAAGCCTGGACCGTTTACGAAATCCTAGACCCACCTGGATATCAAATCTGGCTGTCTACCGTTTTACGTATCACTGGCGGCGATCGAAGTGCGCTTGCGATCTATGCCGGTGGGCTGAGCATTTTGACTACCTGGTTTTGGTATCAATGGATGAAGTTGAGTGTTGGAGACAAGCGATACGCGTTGGCGGGATACGCCTGGCTCAGCCTGCTTCCGGACTGGACGCGGGTCTTTCAATTCTATTTGCAGGAAACGCTTGTACTGCCTCTGGTTGGATTATCACTCTGGCTTACCTGGGAAACGGCACGTCTACCTTCCATGCCGAAGTTCGTCGGTACTGGGGTTGCATGGGGTTGCACCTTGCTTACGAAAATTATAGCGCTACCCATGGCCGCAGTATCGTTGGCCTGGCTTTGTTGGAATACGGCTCCAGACCTGCGCAGTCCCGAATTCAAGAAATTGAAGATGCCATTGATAGCGATACTAATATCGATGATGATATATGCATTAGGACCGATCAAAATTTTCAATCGAATCCATACGTTCGTGCCCATTCCCGGCGGAGATTTTCATCAAGTTTATTACGAAAGCGGAAAGGAGTATTTGAAGTATCAGATCAAATTTCTTGATGTTCGGCTGGGATACAAGATCTACAACATGGAGGCCGGCTATCCGTCTCTGAATCTGCAATTGCCTCCGCCTTTCGATTGGAAGACTACCCGCACAGGCATCTGCAATACCGTGGTGGACTACACTTTGGGATTCGGTAATTATGTGCCACGCTCACAAATGTCGTTCCAAGATCGGCTTCACTACACGTGGGAGAACATCGTTTATTTCTTTTTGGGGCTATCCTGGCCAGAGGATCTGAATCTGCGTGCTGATGCACTTGGTATTTACGGCGAGATGATGAAAGCGGTTAGGTTCATCTGGTTGCCTCTGACGTTGGCGATCGTTTTTCTTATCATCAAAAAACGGCGTTTGGATGTAATGACCGTTCTGTTTTCCGTCTCATTAGTCTTCTTTCTATTTCAACAGTCGGCGTTTATGGAAGCCAGATACAAAAAACCGTGGGAAGGATTAGCCATCGCTACTTTTCTTGCGCTAATGACGCCGCCGCCTTCGCGAAAAGGAACGCAAGGCGGTGCATAGTATCGCCATTGGTGCTGACAGAATCGAAAACAATGCGTTGGTGTAGGTTGCAGTTATTGTCTCAACTGCCAGTCCTTCGGTTTTCAGTAGCTCAGCAAAAAAAGTAGAAATTACTTTGAGTAAGTTGGTAAGCCGCCTCAAACTCTACCCGACGAGAAGAGAGTGTTTCACGACGAAGCGAGCTCGACGTTGGTAAGAGCAAGGTTGTAGAGATCGGTTTAAAGGGCGCCACAGTTCAGTCTTTGACGAAAAACTAAGACCTAGTGCGCTGCTTATCGAAGCTTTCTACGGTTTACTTGAAGAGCTGCTTTGCGCTTGCTTACTTGAATCGCTGCTGACGGACTCATATGTGGCGGCGCCGCTGCTGTTGTATTGATAACCTATACCGCCCTGATTGTAATTTTGAGCGGCTTTGCCGTTCTGCCCCGGTACATAAACGTATCCCATTTGCTGCTGTTGTATCGGTTGATAGTTGTTTGTGTTGATAACCTTCCTTTGCGGGCGACGGTTAGGAATGGTAATCGTCCGCTGTGGGGTCTGCTCATACAGAGAGACGGGAATA
>CAZISK010000435.1:0-6957 GCA_964541355.1 uncultured Candidatus Obscuribacterales bacterium | reverse complement strand
TGTGATCGCGGGGGCCGTTGAGGCCGGCGATACCGGCTACCTGTATGGCTGCAAAGGCGTCCGTGTCGACGTTGGATTTGATCTTGGCCAGGTTGGCAATTGCTTCTTTGTTGCCGATTGCAAAACCAAGTCTCCAGCCGGCCATGTTGTATGTTTTCGACATGGTGTGGAGTTCGATGGAGATATCTTTGGCTCCCTTGACCTGCAAAACAGACGGTGCCTTGAAGCCGTCGTATGTCATTTCGGAGTAGGCATTGTCGTGACACAAAAGAATGTCATGCTTCTTGCAGTAGGCAACAGCCTTTTCGAAGAATGCCAGGTCTGCGATTCCGGCGGTCGGATTGTTCGGATAGTTGAGCAACATGATCTTGGCTTTGGCTGCCACCGAATCCGGTATCGCATCAAAGTCAGGCAGAAAACCATTTTCGGCTAGCAGCGGCATGAAATAAGGCGTGCCGCCAGACAGCTCGGTCGAAGTCTTATAAACCGGATAAGCCGGGTCGGGAATCAAAGCAATATCGCCAGGTCCGACATAGGCGAAGATCAGGTGGTGAAGACCTTCTTTAGCGCCGATCAACGAGGTGACTTCCGTCTCGGGATCGATTGTGAGATTGAATCTTTTGTTGGACCACTGGGCCACGGCTTCTTTGTATTGAGGCGTGCCGCCGAAGGGAGGATACTGATGGTTAGCCGGTTTTTCAATTGCTTCATGCATTGCGTCGACGACATGCCGAGGAGTCGGTTGATCCGGCGCTCCTATGCCCAAATTGATTACATCGACTCCCGTCTGCGCGATAGCCCGCGCTTTTTTGCCAATTTCAGCGAAAACATAAGGCGGAATCGACTTGAGGCGGTCGGCTACTTCCATAATGCGCACTCCAAAATACGGTTGAAACAGAGTCCCAGCGTATCATACTCAAAGCCATACTGAGCCTTGTGCTGCGGCAACTCGATCAATTACTTAACTTCTTTATTTACGGCGTAAGAACGGCTCTAAACCTGACATCGCCTTTCTCTACCTTTTCATAGGCCGAAGAGGCGTCATCCAGTGCGAAGCTCTCGGTCATCACCTTGATTTTGCCCCGGGCGGCAATATCAAGCGCTTCGTACAGGTACTCTACGCCGTTTTGAATAGAGCCGATGATGCGGGCTCTCTTGAAGAGCAAGTCCAACAGGTTGATCTTGAATGGTTCGTTGTACACGCCCATGACAATGAACCTGCCATCCGGGCGCAGTCCTGGAATGCACTCCAGGGTCTGACTGGCCGAATTGCTGGTGGCAAGAATTACGTCGGCTCCACCGGATTCGGCAAGCTCTTTGCCGTCTGCGACCACTTGATCTGCGCCGAGCTCTCTTGACAGTTTTTTCTTGTCTGCGGAATGCGTCACGGCAATCGTATGAAAACCGCATGCCGCTGCATACTGCAGCGCCAGATGCCCGAGCCCGCCGATACCAATCACCGCTACTCGTTCTGACGGCTGCGGCTCTGCGATTCTCAGCCCGCTCCAGACCGTGTATCCGGCGCAGAAGATGGGAGCGGCCTCTTCATAAGTCAATGGCTCTGGAATCGGCATCGTCCCGTCTGCCCAAACCACCATGTATTCTGCATGTCCGCCTTGCATCTGAGCACTGGTGCCGAAATGCTTTTGGCAAAACGCATTGTTCCCTCGCAGGCACCACTCACAGCTTCCGCACCCGGCTTGTACCCAGGGCACTCCGACTCTATCGCCGAGCTTTCGTGAACGCACTCCCGGCCCCAGCTCTACGATTTCGCCGACCGGCTCGTGTCCGAGAATACACGGGTAGTTGACCGGCAAATCTCCCTTTGTCTGGTGCACGTCGGTGTAGCAGATGCCTGACGCGTGCACTCTGATCAGCACCTGATTCTCTTTGGGTTTTGGCTTTTCAATCTCTTGAACTTCCCAGGGGGTGTCCTTTCCTTTGGTCATCACAGCGCGCATGGCAAATACCTCCGAGCGGGAGGCAGATCATCGCATTTTCGAGGTGGTTTGAGGGTAACAAAATTTTTGCGGATCTACCGTTTTCAGATTCACGGAAGTGAAGCTTTTCATCTCTTTCCGATGCTTTGCCCGGCAGCAAATCCTGAAGCCCAAGCCCACTGGAAGTTGTATCCGCCAAGTTGACCGGTGACGTCGACAACCTCACCGATGAAGTAAAGACCTGGAATTTTTTTGCATTCCATTGTCGACGATGAGAGATGGTCGGTATCGACGCCGCCTCTCGTCACCTCTGCTTTGATATAGCCTACCGTACTTGATGGTTTGAATCGAAAACTTTTTATGCCGTCGCAAAGCTGCTTTATCATTTTATCCGATATATGCTGCATGGAATCGTCCAGGCGCTGATCTTCGCAAATCCTGTGGGCAAGCCGGATTGGAAGGTACTCAGTCAAAACATTGCGGATGTTTTTCCTGGAGCCGCCCTGCCTTTCGTCAATCAATTTGCCACCAATATCAATATCAGGACAGAAATCGATTTCGACCTCCATCCCCTGTTTCCAATAGAGAGATGCCTGTAAACTGGCCGGTCCGCTCAGCCCTCTATGGGTGAACAGAATGTTTTCTCGAAAGGAAGCCGGCCCGCAAGACACGATGGTGTCGGCCGATATGCCTTGAAGCTCATCGAAGCGCTCTTTGTCTCGTTCGTTGAAGACGAAGCCGTCAAGCGCCGGCGCTGTCTCCACTATCTTCAGATCGAAATGTCTGGCTACGTTGTAACCGAATGCGGTAGCGCCCACTTTTGGAACGGACAAACCGCCGGTGGCAATCACGATATTGTTAGAAAGGAAGGTTCCCCGTGTGGTGACAATCTGATAACGACCTGGCTCTCTATTTTCAGTCTTGGCGCTGCTATCCGCCAAGAGCAGATTGTGAAACGTAGAAAGACTTGACTCTTTGGGAGGCACAATAGACTTTACGCTGCAACTGAGCTTGAATTCTACGCCGGCTGATTCACACTCGGCGACCAGCATATCGACTATGTCTTGAGCAGAGCGATCGCAAAACAGCTGGCCGAGTTTTTTCTCGTGGTAGTGAATGCGATGTTTCTCTACTAGTTCGATAAAGTCAGAAGGTGTGTATCGTGCCAGGGCCGATTTGACGAAATGCGGATTGGCGCACACGTACGATTCGGCTGTCGTATAGATATTGGTGAAGTTGCAGCGCCCGCCACCTGAAATCAGGATCTTCTTGCCGATTGCAGGTGAGTGGTCAACAACCAGCACTTTTTTTCCGAGAGCGCCGGCGGTGGCGGCACACATCATGCCGGCGCCGCCGGCACCAATTACTGTTGCGTCAACGAGTGTTTCCATGGTCTTTCCGCCAGAGGCTGCGAATTATAGCGCAGCGGTTTTCTTATAAGAAAGAAAAGTCTATAATTTCCTTCACTAGGCTTTCACAGGAGGCTAGAAGTCGTTTGGCCAAGTTTCTGGTAGTACTATCTCTTTTCTTCTTTTCCGGATTTTCACCGGAGTCGATGTTGTTTCAGTAACCCTGATCACAGCTGCTTACATGCTGGGAATGGGAGTAGGTAGTATTGTTGGTGGCGCATTTGCTGATCGGCTTGAACGACAGTCACAATTGATTCTGGTTTTTGCGCTATCGGAGCTTGTCATCGGAGCCTTCGGCGCGATAAGCAAATTCCTTTTTCATGATTTTCTATGCCTGTCGATTCCCCACTTCGGCGACTCAAAGGCGACCGCGTTTTTGTTGCTATTTTTCACACTCTTGATTCCGACGTTCTTCATGGGTTTGACACTGCCATTCCTGTCGAAGGCGGTAATCACCAGAATCGAGCGGGCAGTTGAGAAGATTGCGCTTCTATATGCGCTGAATACCCTCGGCGCGTCGGTCGGCTCAGTTATTGCCGCGACTGTTCTGATTAGACATCTCGGTTATGAATACTCGATTCTGGTTGCTGCCGCCGTCAATTTCTTCTGTGCTGTGGCCGCTCTTTTACTCGGCTGGGTTACAAGGCGGGAGCCCGGAATTCCTGCCGATAACCCCACCCCCACTACTACTACCACGAGGAGCACCGCTAATGGTGCTGACCAGATTTGCTCCAATCCTCTCAACCGGAAGTGTTGGCTTTTAAAGCGCTTTTTCCGGTTTTTCTGCGCTTGGTTTGGAGATTCTCTGGTTCCGTTTGCTCAAGATCATGCTCAAAGCCAACTCCATGACTTATGGTTGGCTGCTCTTCATTTATCTGTTCGGTCTGGCGCTCGGCACGATAATCGGATCTGTCCTGGCGAAAAGAAGCAAGAACGCGGCTAGTACCTTCTGTCTCAGTCAGAGTTTTATCTGCTTATACGCCGTTTTATCCATCTGTTACTTCGTGAAAGATCTGGGGACGGAGAGCTATTCCAGTCAGTTTTCAGCGGCATCTGAAGCCGGGCGGATTTGCTGTGATCTGGTCTCCCACCATGCGGACACGGAGCACATTTGTGAACAGCTTCCAGTATGTTGCGGAGTTCGGATCGACACTGATTGGCAGCATGCAACCGATCTCCGTGGACCCGACTAAAGTCGTACAATCGTTTCGTAACAATCGAATAGTTGGCTATTGCGAGTAGACAGAAGTGGATCAGGAGGCCCTACTCCAGGAAATACTCAGATTTTTCAGCATTGTGCAAAGTCCAAAAAAGACTGCCGACATAAATCGAGATTTGCACCCGAAAGATGAGTTCATGGTGCCGCAAACCGATTAAGTGCCACAAACCGATTAGATCAATTAATTCCTCGCTGTTCGTTCATCACATTAGCCGAATGTAGATCGGTGAGACACTAAAACTTCGTCTATAATGTTGGCGCGTTAGTAATTGAGATTGTAGATATGACACATGGAGTAGCCGCTGAGCGCGCCGAAGCGCTGAAAGCAATTATCGGAAAGAAGGTGACGGAAGCGTCCAGCAGCCTGACCAGCTTTGCTGTCAAGTTTGATGATTCGACCGGTGTATTGTTCGATGCAGTTCGGCCGGAAAGCCCTTTTGTCGCTGCCAGAGTTGTCGATGCAAGCCAACTTCCGAAGCTTGAAGAAGCGGTCTGTACAGTCGATTGGAGCTGGATAAGCGAGTCGACAATTGAAGATGCAAAAGAAGCGGGCGCGAGTGTCAGGCTTCAGTTCAATTCGGCAGGACCGCTTACAATCGGATCGGCTTTGTGGGAAGGTAAGCCTTTTCTGTCCTTTCAACCGTACAGACCTGCCAAGAAATAGCTGAATCAGATGTTTACCTGTTCTCGAAGATCGTTAAACCAGCGGCTATTTGTTTTGGTATCGCTGATGGTGCTCAGTGCATCGCAGGCTTTTGCCGATGATCAAGCTGACTCATGGGAAGAAGCTACCGATGAAGCGTTTGCTGCATACGGCGGCAATGACTTCAAAAAGGCTGAAGAGCAGTCAAAGGACGCCCTCGAGATCGCCGAGAAGTTCGGCGAACGTGACGATCGGCTCTACAAGAGTCTTGAAAATCTAGCCATTATTTATTTCAAACGCGGTCAGTACGCCAAGGCAGAACCGTTTCTTAAAAGGGCTTTGACCTGTCGCGAGGCAAAATTCGGCGTCGATGGCCCCGAGATTGCCGAGGCATTGCAGAATCTTGCCATGTTGTACATGAGTCAGGAAAAGCTCGAGGAGTCTCAGTCTGTCTTCGAGCGACTGCTTGTCATTCGCGAGAAGCAAGGTGGCAAGCAGACCCGTGACGTTGCGAATATTTTGAACAATCTCGCTGAGATTCAGGAGCAAAACGGTGCTTCGAAAAAAGCGGAAGAGCTTTTCAGGCGGTCTCTTGCAATTCGTGAGAAAGTCTGTGGTCCTGAGCATCAAGATGTGGCGAACAGTCTCAACAATCTCGCTGGTTTATATATGGACCGCGAGCAGTATGACAAGGCGGAGCCTTTGTTTGTGCGTTCACTGGCAATTCAGGAGAAAGTTTCCTCCGGCAAAGACAGGGATACCGGGCTATCCGCCATCCTCAACAACATGGCCGAATTGCATAACGCAAAAGGTGAGGCCGAAAAGGCGGAGCCGCTATTGACCCGGGCTCTAGCCATTGATGAAGCGGCGTACGGCAAAGGCCATCCGGCGGTCGCGAAGACTCTGAGCAATTTGGCCTGTCTCTTTATCGACGAAGGCAAGCTGGACGACGCGGCTCCTCTTGTGGAGCGAGCTTTGACCATTGCTGAGAATGCGCCCGACCCAAATCATCCAGGCATGATTGAAAGTTTGATCGAGATTGCCGAAATCTTTGGCAGATCGAGCGCCTACGACCGGGCTCTTCCTGTGCGAGAACGCATTCTCGCCCTACAGGAACGCAGTTTGGGCAAAGACAATCCGCAACTCATCGTCTATATCGAAGATTATGCCGACGCTTTGAAGAAGGCCGGTAAGAAAGAGAAATACCAAAAGATTAGAGAGCGGGCACGCGCACTCAGAAGCGGCAAGTAGCTTTCAGCCTTGCTACGCCAGGGAAATTGCTGTCGCCTTCCTCTTGAAAAGGGTACAGAAAAGTCACAATATCCATAGTATCTATTTATGGGGATTACGTTGGGGTTAGAGGACGGCACGGCCAGAAGGTCGCCTGATTTGAATTTTAACGACGCTAACAGTTTGAGTTTCTGATTCCGATAGCGAGCGAAAAGAGGGATCTACTTCCCGACTATTGCCTGTCATTTGATTAGCCTCGAGAGTTACTGAGAGAGGAAACCCATGAAAATTGGTGCACACGAAGTTCACGGTTCGGCTTTTGCTCTGACATCACCAGCGGTGCGTACCTCTTGCCCACAACCGATTCAGGCGTACAAAGACTGGATCTCTCATCTGGAAGAGCGGGCCCGTTTGATAGACAAATCCAGATCACCCAATTCAATTACTACTCAAGACGAAGCCAGAGATCTCCAGCCCAAGCGAAGACTGCGCAGCTCGGAACGGATCGTAGCAATC
>CAZISK010000434.1:0-6962 GCA_964541355.1 uncultured Candidatus Obscuribacterales bacterium | reverse complement strand
CATGTCGGCGACCGTGCCTACGGAACACGGTATTAAGCGCGGCGCGGACGATATGGGAGCCGCTGTAGGTGAAGGAAATGCCTTCGTTTCATTCGCGGCAATCGTCATGACCAGTGCTGTGTTCAAAGGTTTGAACCCGACGCTTGCGCATTCAGATGTTCGAGGCCGCGAATTCGATGCTCTTCGCCATCCGGGCGGTGCCACCGAAGGCAATATCACACTTAAATTCCGCTACTCTGCAGAGCAAAAGAATGTGGATGCCTATATTCAGGATGCGCTTGGCCGCAAGTCTGAGATTCAGATGACAAAGGATGGCTTCGTAGAGATCACGGCGGAAGGGCTTCGCATAGAAATGACCAGAGCTCCTGAAGCGGTCCAGGGGGCACCGGTGGAGGTGGCGCTCCGTAAGGTCGCCTCTATTTCCGAAAATCAGGGAGCCAGAGTCGAGCTAGCTAACACCGAAGGGGCACCAGCCGAGAATCTGCGCATTCGAGAGCGCATCGACGAACTGCTCAAACCGGTCGCGAACAAGGAAGCCGATATAGCCAAACTCGAGCAGGACTTCCAGGTCCGGCAAACTGAACTTGAACAGCAAATGGACAGACTGCCGCAAACTGCCGAAGGTGAGCGACAGTTCGATAAGCTAAACCGGCAGCTTAAGGATTTGAAAGCTGAGACCGAGAGGCAGAAGGAGGTTCTGAGGCGAGAAGCCGATCAGTTAAGGCGGGAGATAGAAGGCACTGATCTATTCAAACAACTGCAGCTGGCAAAATCATTGTCGGAGAATGTCTTCCCTCCTGGCGAATATCAGCTTCGCGTCGATGGTCAAGATGGCATCAAGCTATATGTAGGTAAAGAAAGCTACCAGGTCGGTGAACGGGTAAAAACGAGATTTGTTGGAGAGAATGTGCCGGTTGAGCATGTCGAGCAATTGCTCGATGCGCTTAAACAAGCCAACATTAAGCCCGATAGCGTAACGATTGTCTGCTCCCCAGAAGGCGCCAACCAAGGCGAACTAACCGCATCAGGCAAGCGCTACGACATATTGGTAAACCTTGGAGTTAGCAGCCAACCAGTCAGGCTCATCTTTAATCACGAGACGGGACATCTTTACGATTTTCGCGGATTTCGTCCTTCGGCCGATCCGCAGGCTAAAGCCGAGATTGCAGAAGCACATCGACAAGCTCTGCTCAAGGAAGGTGGACCGGCTGACGTTATTGCGCGGCGTCTTGGCCTGGAGCCAACTCAGCAAACCCGAGAGAAAATCGCTGACGAGCTATGCTCTCCAGCGAACCAGGAATTCTTCTCCGATCGAACGACGACGCTCGAGGGTAGGCTAAAGTACCTTGCTTCTCGAACTGAAGTTTTTGCTGAGATGTACAAACTCCACCTTGAAAAAGTCCGCATCAAAAATGAGAAAGGCAAGGAGCCGACCTACGAAGAGCTTCTAAAGGAGTACACCGAAAAGTACAATCCCACCCGAGCAGAGGTGATGCGCGAAATGGGCGATCTGTTCAAGGTATTGGAGAAGCACGCCTTCGAATCATTCCAGGTGCCAAAGGCAAAAGCGAACGATGCCCCTGCCGGCACCGCACCAAGCGTGCCGTCAAAAGGACAGTTCGAGCCGATTGTGAAAGTCGATAAGACCTTCGATGCTGTTGAAGGAGAAGGTGTGCTCGAGCCGGGTCAAAACGTGATCTTCGAATCCGGCGTCATATTGGCGAATGGCACCGGTGTCAATGCTAACAAAGTAGTGGCGAGGGGCCCTCAGGCCGACGTGAAAGTCAAAGGCGACTCACAAGTCAGCGCTTTTGACGGGGCAGAAGTAACCGGTACTGGCAAATCGCAGAGCTCGTTGCACGACAAAAGTAATGGCAGGTTTTTCGAGGATGCGCGGGTTACAGTAACCGACAAAGCTACTGCAGAGGTTGGCGAGCGCGCCAACGTGACCGCGTTTGACGACGCCCATGTCAAGGTTCCTGATCTTCTCTTTAGAAATCAAAGCCCGAAGGTTACCCTCAACGACCGGGCCAATGCCGATGTGAGTGCAGACGCCGCTGTCACCGTAAATGGTGCTGATGCGGCAGTAAACATAAGTGGTAATGCAAATGTGAATCTGACCTTGAACGGCGGCAAGGCCAACATAACGGGCGGAACGACAACGCTCAGCGGCCATGGTCAGGTTCAAGTGTCCGGTTCCTCCAAGCTGCGCGTGGATGTTCCAGCCGGTAAGGTATTGGAAGTCAATGTAACCTCCGGTCAGCCGAAAGTCGAGGTCGCCGCGGGCAGCAAGGGAGAGGTTCGACTGGTTGGGGCTGATGGTAAACCGATTGGAAAACCGGCTGCTGCCTCCGACGCTCCAAAGAGAGCCACCGTCGATGCCACCACCACTCTTGGTGGTAAAGATGCCGTCGCGCGACTTAGTGAAGGCGAGATTGCTACGGATGTGCAGTTCGGCCATGGGCAGGAAAAAATAGACGTTTACCTGGCTACGCAGACAATGAACGACGGCTCGAAACGCACGGTGATTGTGCGAACCGGACGTCCACCGGACAATGCAATATCAGATGTGTTGATGAAACGTGTTGCCGATGAAAGAAAGGCTATGGCCGCCAGCAATGCAGTCAACGGAGAGCCTGGCAGATACCCTGACCTTGTAGTTCGTGAGGTCAATGTGAACGGAGTTAAACAGAAGGCAGTTGTACAGGAGTATGCCGGAGTCACACTCAAAGATTTTCGAAATAGCGCTCAATTCAACGAATTACTGGCTAATCCTGCCAAGATGGCCGCCTTTGAACGAAGTCTGGAACAGGCAGTGGCTGAGCGCCATGTATTGGGTGACAACGACTTCACAAGCAATAATCTCGTTGTGTCGAAAAATGCAAATGGAGACTATGTAGTAACTAATATCGACTTCGGACGTTGCTTCGACAACAAGGCTTTCATTCCAACATGGGGCATTGGAGGAGTCAAAGGTGATCCGATCTTCAACCGATACATTGATAAGCCGCTGGGCGCAGAGACCAGAAAGAAATTGCAGGATTTTGTCGATAAAGTAAGGGACCAGACAAGCACAGGCGTGGCATTTCGAGAAAAATTGAAACAATCCGGTTTCGACGACGCCGACATTCACCGGATGAGGGCGCGGGCAGAAATATTATTGAGCGGTGGCTTCCCGAAATAGCCCGAGCCGAAACTTAGCAACAGCGCATCGGATTGTCCGGATTGTCTATGGAACTGTTCGATCCGCCTTCTACTTTGGGTGGTCTGGTTATCCATACTCTCAACGACTCGAACACCACGACGGCGACAAGCAGAATAAAGACACCGCCAAGAGTGGCATCCAGATAGTCGTTGAAAATCAAAACCGGCAACTTTTGCATTTCGGCGGGGGGCAGGCCTCCGGCTGCAAGATCAGCATTGAGCTTTGCTGCGTGGGAGAGAAAACCAAGTTTAGCAGAAGGGCTGAATATTTTGATAAACCCACCCAGGATGGTAACGCATAACAGCCAGGCGAGCGGCAAGAGAGTGACCCAGGCGTACCTCGCTTTTCCTGTACGCACAATTACAGTCGTGCCGACGCAGAGTGCCACCACTGCAAGGAGCTGGTTGGAGATTCCAAAGAGCGGCCAGAGGCTGTTGATGCCGCCTAATGGATCGATCACTCCCTGGTAGAGAAAATATCCCCATCCGCCAACCACCAGAAGAGAACTCAGAATAATCGATGGATACCAGCTCGTCTCACCAAGTTTTTTCGAAAACAGTCCGAGGAAATCTTGCACGATGAAGCGACCTACTCTTGTGCCTGCGTCGAGGCATGTGAGAATGAAAAGCGCTTCGAACATGATCGCGAAGTGATACCAGAATGCGATTGCTGCCTCCTGACCCGGAATCGCTTTGAGGCAGTTGGCGAAGATGTGGGCCATCCCGACTGCTAGCGTCGGGGCGCCGCCGGTTCTCGACCAGAGACTGCCTTCACCGACGTCCCTGGCCAGTTTTGCCATGTCCTCAGGGGTGACGGTGTATCCCCATGATGCAATCATCTGGCTTGCCGCTACCGGATCCTGACCGACCACTCCGGCAGGACTGTTGATGGCGAAGTAAGTGCCCGGCTCGAGTACGCATGCTGCGACCATGGCCATCACGGCCACCGAGGCTTCGCACAGCATGGCCGCGTAGCCTATAGGTTGAGCATGGCTCTCTTTTGCGATCATCTTTGGTGTGGTGCCTGACGATATCAGGGCGTGGAACCCGGAGATCGCTCCGCAAGCAACTGTGATGAAACAGAATGGAAAGATCGAACCCTGGAAAATCGGTCCGTCGCCGTTGATGAAGATCGTCAAGGGCGGCATCCTCATATCCGGGCGCAGGAAGAGAATTCCGCATGCCAAAAGACCGATGGTGCCGATCTTGAGGAAGGCAGACAGGTAGTCTCTAGGAGCAAGAAGCAACCAGACCGGCAACACCGATGCCACGAAGCCATACACCATTACCGAGATGGCGAGCTGTTCTCCAGTGAGGGTAAACATTTGGGCGAGCGTGGGGTTGTCCGCTACCCATCGACCTGCCACCACAGCCAGTATCGTAAGCGTGACACCCAGAATCGATCCCTCCAGCACTTTGTGGGGGCGAATCATGCGCATATAAACCCCGACAACCATGGCAATCGGAATTGTCATTAGTAAGGTAAACGAGCCCCAGGGGCTCGCTTTCAATGCGTTGACGATGACGACGGCGAGCACCGCTATAAGGATCATCATAATAAGTAATATGGCTGTCAGTGCGATCACCCCTGCAAGAGGGCTGATCTCCTCTTTTGCCATCTGTCCGAGCGACTTCCCGCCACGGCGCATCGACGCGCACAGAATGACGAAGTCTTGCACCGCTCCTGCGAGCACTACTCCGACGATAATCCAGAGCGTTCCTGGCAGGTAGCCGAATTGCGCTGCCAGAATTGGTCCGACCAGCGGACCGGCGCCTGCGATAGCGGCAAAGTGATGCCCGAACAGAACCCATTTGTGGGTGGGTACGAAGTCTTTGCCATCGTTTTTCACAATCGCTGGTGTCTCGTTGGCGTCATCGAGTTGAAAGACTCTCTGGGCGATGAACCTGCCGTAAAATCGATAAGCGACCGAGAACACACATCCGGCTGCGATGATCATCCACATAGCGTTGACCGATTCGCCTCTAGTTATGGCGAGCACTGACAGAGCATAAGCTCCTAAGATCGACAGTGCAATCCAAATCAGCATGCGCGGATTAAAGCCCGCACCACCGGTAGTGCTGTTCAATTGTCCTCCAGTCATATCAAGAGTCCCGCAAGCGTTGCCGACAAATAACTTGCCATCGTCCCGCAGATGAGCGCCTTCATCCCCAGGCGTGCCAGGTCTTCCCGGCGTGATGGAGCAATCTCTCCGATGCCGCCTATCTGCATGGCGACAGAGCTGAAATTTGCGAAACCGCACAGGGCGAAGGTCACGATGGTCTCTGCCTGTTTAGAGATAGTGACTGCTCCTGTTCCTTTGACAATCGATGATAGATCCATAAAGGCGACGAATTCATTGATCACCAGTTTTTTCCCCATCAAGGCGCCGCAAACCTGCGCGTCATGCCATGGTACACCGAGTATAAATGCAATCGGTGCAAACAGTATCCCGAATAGATCCTGCAACTTCAGGTTGGCTAAATCGACACCGACAGAGTCAAAACGTAGACCCCAGGCAAACAACAGCTTCCCTGTAAAGCCGAGAACGATATCGAAAAGAGCGATCAATGCGATAAAGCCGATCAACATCGCCACGACGTTCAATCCGATCCTGAGACCATCCGAGGCTCCGTGAGCCGCTGCATCGATGACGTTGGCGTTGGTTTTTTTGACTTCGACTTTGACAGTTCCCTTGGTCTGCGACTCTTGAGTCTCAGGATAGACAATCTTCGCAATGACAAGTCCCCCGGGCGCTGCCATAATGCTCGCCGTCAAAAGGTACGATGCTTTTATCCCCAGTCCGATGTAAACAGCCAGCACCCCTCCTGCCACACATGCCATGGAGCCTGTCATCGACGCCAGAAGCTCTGACATTGTCATGCTGGCTACATATGGTCTGATCAATAGCTGTGCTTCCACCTGACCCACAAATACGCTGGCTGCGTTGGACAGCGCCTCTGCACCGGATGCGCCCATAATAACGGAGACTACTTTAGCGACGACTTGCACCACTCGCTGCATGATTCCCAGATAGTATGAAATGCTGACCAGGCTCGAGACGAAGATGATCGTCGGCACCACCCGAAAGGCGAAGATAAATCGACCTTCCGGTCCGAAGACTTCGACCAGTCTGTCCGGGTTCTTCACAAGCGGGCCGAAAACGAACTCAGCACCCTTGTCCGAGCATTCCAGCAGTTTTGTAATGCCATCGCCGATGTTGTGAAACAGCTCCTGACCGAACGGCACTTTCAGGACGAAGATTGCCATCACAATCTGCAGCGCTAGACCTGACAAGACCAAACGGTAGTTGATCGCCTTGCGATTATTCGACATCAGAAAGGCGGTGCCGAGTATGACGACAAAACCAACGACACCCATCAACTTTTCCATACGCAACCTCTTGAGGAGTCTGGTGCGAGCTTGTGGCAGCTAGAGCGAACCGACCGATCGTGTTCGATAAGCCGCGCAATCAAAAGACCGTTGCCGATTTTGAACTTTGTATATGGTATCGGTTTTCCGAAAAGGAAATGCTGTCACTTCGCTTCAGAACGGCTTCCTGAATCAAATCTCAGGTATTCTTTGCCGGACACTTCCAGATTCTTTGAATGAATAATCTTTCCGTCTTTTTCGATTTCGATTTTGTGATGGCCGCTCTTTAGTTTTAACCACATGGTGTGATTGTCGACACCATTTTCGTCGCGAGCTTCGAATCTGCCTCGCTTGACGCCATCGACCACGATATCACAGCGCTCTTTCT
>CAZISK010000433.1:0-6966 GCA_964541355.1 uncultured Candidatus Obscuribacterales bacterium | reverse complement strand
CGACGGCATGAGACTCATGGATGAAGAGGACGCGAAGAATGTGCCCAACCTGGACGAGTATCACAAGGTGCTTCTCGACGATCGCAACATCGCCATGGTCAAGCGCTTGATGGAGATCATGAAAACCAACCACGGACCCATCTTTGTCGCGGTGGGTTCTGCACACATGCCCGGTCAATACGGGATCCTTCAGCTTATGCGCGAGCAGGGCTTTACTGTAGATCAGATGCAGAATCCGAGACCGTCGTTCTTAGGTCTTGATTCCAAGGACCTGTCCGCGAATTACAAATTTGCCGAAGGCCCCTGTCTGAATGAGCGAAAGAGGCTCTACAGCATCATTCAAGCAACCAAAGAGAAAGGTGTCGGTATCGGCACGTACATGAACGCTCTCGAGCAGATTGAAGATCAGGTAAAGCGAGGAGCTCATCAGTACGACATCGAGCGTTCAATCGACCGGCTGGAGCTGGGTATGTTTAAGCAGGTCGGGGCCCATGTGAAGCAGATTATTACTCCTTATTGCATTGAGGTGGAAAAACTGCTGATCGACCGCCTCAAGAACAGTAAGGGGCTGGAGAAAGGTGTAATTCTTTCCTGTACTGTAGGTCGCGACGGTAGGGTCGATGGTCTGCGCAAAGCTAACATAAACACCGAAAGTTCTCCTGCTGCGGTGGCTCTTGCTATCGACAAGGTAAAGTCGATAGGTAACTTCCCGGCGCCGCCGCGCTTCCCTTTGCGGCTCACAATCATTGCCTCCAATGATCCAAGGAAGGTAGAAGCCTGGCATCGGGGCGCGATGGACAAATCCGAGTTCGTTGAAGATATGCAGGAAAAGGTGAGGTCGCGCTGGCATATCTACGATTTTCCGAACGTGACGAGCAGTGTGACACTGTCGTTCCGGGTTGCGCGTAATGGCAATGTCGACGGGGTTCGCGTCCTAAAGTCCAGTGGCTCTTACGCTTGTGACGAAGCCATTGTTCGCGCGGTCCTGAGCTCATCACCCTTGAGTAAGCTGCCAGACGGCTTTCGCAAGAGTCTCGATGTGCAATTTACCGTCGCTTACGTGGTCAGATAACTCCGGTTATCTAGTCGGATAACTTTGGTACCCCGAAAAAACAAAACTTTTTCTTTTGATATTGCGGCTGAGCTGGGATTTCCGTATCCAAAATGTCCGGGACGGGCATATAACTGATAGCGGAGAAATTGAGGGTTGCCCCAGCTATGGGTGAGGAAGGTCAGCAGCGGCCCAAAGGTGTTGGTGCTGTGCAAAAGCCGAGTGACGAGCTTTTCGGTACATTCGTACCGGTGGACTCGACTATGCACGAAAGCGACGATGATGAGTTGGAGACGACTGGCCAGAACCTCTTCAATGAAGTCGATGAGGAGATGCAACCGTTCGACCAGAACGCAGGACGTAAGAGTGAAGGGGCGAAGGAGCGTGCCGTGCCGGCTGGCGCGGAGGCGGCTCTAGCCGATGGAAAAGCGGCTTCGGCCAATAAAACAGGTCAGGACGCCTCAGACCAGACTGTTGTGCCTGATGCAGGCGATCCGACTGCCTTGGACAAGAAGGTCAAACTGTACGATGCTCTGTTCCCCGCATCATTCGAGAAGCTCAACGCTCTTGTTAAATCTGCAGATCATGACTACTCTTCGAAGTCCGAACTGCTTTATTCCTCTCAACTGCAATCGGTCCAGGCGGCGGATCGACTGGGTGCTCTAGATGCCGGTTCGCAGAGGAAAGACGCGGTTGTTGTCCAGCGGTTGGAAGAGAACGCTTTTCTTTCCGAGCGTGAGGAAGAGCGGCGGTTTGATGCTCTCTCCAACAAATCGCGCGATTTGAAGATATCTCGCGGCTGTTTCCTGGTGGCAAGCGGGGTCGATGCCAATGTCGCCGAAGGCGAGAAGCAACTGGCTCGTCTTGTGAAAGACAATCCTGCCCTTACTGTCGACCAGAGTTTTCGTGAGACGCTTAATCGCGCATTGTCGGAGATGGTCGCAATTCGAATTGCTCGAGGACTACCTCCTTGGAATAGCGCATTGCGGACGGAGGACTTATTCGACAGTGCCTCAACGGGGCAGACCGTAACCGCCGGCGATACTAATGCGGGAAATGCAGGTGACGTTGGTGCTACCAGCACAACCGACGATCTGTTCCAGGAGGCCAGCGATACCTTCTTCAAAACCGGCATAGGCGGCGCGCTTCCTCTTTTCGAGCGAGCGAAGCGACAAGCGGATGTCGACCTCGACCGGGTTCAAAAGGAGCGAGTTGGATTATTCATTCAGACTCTGAAGCATGATACCAAAACCGCTCTTGTTGCCTACAATGGTGGCGAAATTGATGAGCTATCGGCGCAGCGATTGGACCTCGAGGAGAATTCAACGGACTCCTACATACTCTGCCGGGACGCACTAAGCCGCAAATCAGCCGTGACAATCGATTGTGCATTTGCAAAGATCGCCAGCGGCAAGCAGGAGCTGTTCGTACCGGCGCAGGACGAGATTATTGCATGCTTGCATGATAATCCGGAGATCGGACTCTCTGCCGAATTCAAAGAGTGCAGAAGAGGTGCTTTCAAAGCGCATTACGAAAACAAGTCTGGCGATGCTGATGGTGGCGTCGGGCTGGCAACCAAGGAAAAACCTGACCAAGCGGTCGAGTCGAAGATCGGATATAAAGATCTGCAACTACCTCACAACTTCGACAGCGAGGACAAGGAAGTAAAGCCGTATGCCGTTGACACGATAACTTCAATCGGGCTTTTTGCATTCGGTGTCGGGCTTGGCCTTAGGGCAGCTATGAAGATGCGCAACCGCTATCGCGCCATAGCTGAGCAACGCGCGGCTGCTAAAGAGGGTTCCACTGCGGAAGGCGCAGAGGGAACCGAAGGTACGACGAAAGAACAAAGCGGCTCTTTTAAGAGTGAAGATACCGGAGCGTCGAAAAAAGGAGCAGATGAGCCTGCCAGCAATCAGAAAGCAACGTCTGAAACGACCGATCTTGCCGCTGCGGAGACCGCGGCTGAGTCGACTCCAGATGCAGGCGAATCGCGGGTGGAAAAGAGCCTCGAGGGTGATGTATCAAAGAGTGATACCAGATTCGATCAACGTTTCAACGAGGCGATGAAGCCTGTACGAGACGCGGTGGATGAGGCGATATTCCGCCTGAACAGGGGCAGAGTTGGAAAACAGTTCTACGGAGCCAATTCTCCCGAAGTCCAAAACTCGGCAGAGGTAAAAGCCGCGCTCAAGGAGGCCGAGCCGAAGATTCGTCAATCGATACTGGACTTTGTCCAACGTTCGCTCACCAAGCAGGCGGGCTCGTTTACAGTGGAAGCCGGATCACTAGATGGAATCGCTAAGATTTTGGGAAGCAATCGGTTTTTCTCCATCGAGGTGCAGCATGCGTTGAAAGCGCTCGACCAGCGCGTCGCAGAAACCATAAAGCGACAGGTCAAGACTGAACTGGCTGCTCAGGTCGGCGTCGCCGAGCCGCGCTCGAGAGAAGCTATCGCGTTGTCCGTGGTAGATCAGCTGCGCACCGGCCAATTGAAAGTGCCGCGATTGGTCGTCGAACAAGCTCCGCTGGTTGGATCCAGGGGATTGCTCGCTCCGGAACCGGGCATCGTGGATGGTGGCAATCGTCAGGTGCGACTTGGCTTTTGTGACGACGCTAACGCCTCTTACGAGCCTTCCAAGGATCTGATCACCCTCGATGTATTCGCGACGACACCGTCTGAAAATCTCGTTCATGAAACCGGTCACCGCGTCCGCGATCTAAGGGAACAAAGTGTTGTTGAGATCCTGAAAGATTCGCGTCAAAGTCGGCGTGAAATTCAGCGCCTGGTTGCCGAAGATTGTGTTCGTGAGATAGGTATGGGTGGAAGACGATGCATTGGCGCAGAGATCAGGGATCGACCAAGACTATATAATCCTGACGCGTCCCCAACTGATAGAGCGGTACAGGCCGATGCCGTTGGTGCATTTAGGGATATGGTGAAGCGTTATGTCGGAACCTCTCCGTACGAGTATGTAGATTTGACAAAAGCGGAGTCGGTGAGGAACTATTACAAACCGGCTGACGTTCCGGATTCCTTGATTCGCACACTGCTGAGCGAACAACCGGCATCGCTGGAGTTGAACGCCAAATTGCGCGCTGATGGCTACGAGCGATTCGTAAGAGAGGTGCAGCTGGAAGCGACCAATTTTGTGACGGTCAATTCCAGCCGCGGCGTCTCGGCGGTCACCAACCACGTGGCGGCACCGGATGTGAAGGCATTTGTCAGCGAAGAGACAGCACGCATCAGGCGATCATCAGAGATAGAAACTGCCACACCTGAGCTTCGCGAGGAGGCGGTCAATAGGCATCTGACCACACGTACGCGAGGTACAAGCGAACCGCGACAGCAGACGGAACCAACCAGACGCGCCACTCTTGTGCCGCTCGATCAGCTGCCGGAAGTGCGTCATATGTTCGAGCATACACAGAACGATGCTGTTGGACTGATGTCAGAGCGGGACTACCCGTTCAGCCCATGGGAGATTCAGCAACGACGACGGCAGCAAACCGGCCAGCTCATCGTCCGAGATCTTGACGGCTCGTCCGATCGGATGCCGACTTCGGCTAACTATGCAATGAAGGTCAACGCCAGGTCGACAGAGATTTTGAATCTATGGAATAGCTACCTGGACGCTGGACCGGAAAGCGAAGCGGCCCCGCGACTAAAACAACAGTTGAAAGATGTCGTTGTGAATCCAGAATCCGGTTTGTTGCGTTTTCTGCCTGACACTTCATCGAGCTGCAACGCGGTTGAATGGTTGTTGGAACGCAACATCATTAATGAGAGTGACCTTGAGATAGCTCGAGAAAAGATTGCGGAAGTAACCGGCAGCAGTGTCACCTCAGACTTTTTCACAGTGGAAAAACCGCCTTCAGTGTCGGTGGCTGAATTGCTCATTCGCGACTATCTTGAACAGGTCGATAAGTCCCAACCGTTTGTCAGTCCTCCACGTAAAGATTCAACAGATCGTGTCGCGGTTGCTGGATCAAGAGACGTTAATGATGTGGCGGCGAGCGGCACAGCCGAAGGTCTCAGCCGTCACGAAAATGGCAGACAAGTCGCAGAGGCGATGTTGGACCAGCGGTTCATGGAGTCTGTCCTGCAAGAAGTCAACCGACCTAAGCTCTGGGGTGATGAAGGCTACACCGAGAGTGAGCGTCTGACCCAACTAAGCGAGAACCTGGAGACTCGATTCCGGTCGGCTCTGGAAGCGAAGCTCAAGTCACTAGGACTGAGGCTGCCTGAATCGATCGAAAAAGTGCAGATCGAAGTGATCACAGCCAAGGGGCATTCGACGAGAGCCTTGCGTCCTGACAGCGCAGGCACAAGTAAAGCGGACAAGACTTTTTTCGTAGTCCAGGATAGCAAACGTCCAAGCCGGACGGATTCCATTAATCCTGTTGCGGTAAGTGGAGACGATGCGATTACGGGCACAACTGGAAAGACTAAAGTTACTCCGATTTCGCGAATTGCCATGGTTTTCTCCAGGCAGACTATCGAAGGTCAGGCAGGCCTTGCGAATGTTTATGAAAAGTACATTGAATTGGCTCAGCTCGAAGGTCGAGACCCGCTAAGACCGATCGCTGATTTGCGAATACAACAGGAGTCCGACGCTGGTGACTTGAAGCTATATAAACTCGACCGTGAGGATGCACAACCATCGGCTGAACGACCTGTCGGAAGGCGCTGGGGAAGACCGGAGCGTGAAAGATCACAGGCGGTGGCGGAGACAAAGGCGGAAGCGGCCCCGACCAACCGATTCGTTGCGAGGCTAACTACGGATGCCGCAGGTAGAAGTCCGGAGAATATCCCGTCGCACCTAGGCCAAGGTAACAAAAGGAATCACTGGGAAGGGCCGATTGAGGACGCCGTGAAGGCGAAGCGACCCGGTCTGGGATTCGCACAGGCCAAGCAAATCGCGGAGTATATCGATTGCCTGTATAAGGACGAGGTCGTAAATCACAACAGGAGAGGAGAGCTTCACCCTACAGCTCAGTGGGTGGATAAGATTGATGAGGCGATAACTCAGCTTGACACGCTCGATCGAATTATTCGAAATGTGCCTACGCGAAATGGCGAAGCGTTGAGCTACGCTCAAGCAAAAGAGATTAACTTCCTCATGCAAAACTTCGACTTACGGAGTCCAGTCGAAGCAAGCAGAATCATGCGGATAATGCTCGAACTCGAGAAGCACCCTGACTTTGCCAGACCGACAAGGTATTCGCAACACCAGGCACAGCTCTCATACATCATCTACCACGAGGGGCTCGATCCATCGAAACCTGAGATGGTGGAGCGGGCTGAAAAACTCCTTGTTGAAGCCAATTCTGAGAAGCTAAAGCCGTTCAGCGACTATGGAGAGACGAACAGATCCTTCAAGCAGCGATACGATATGCTGCATGTTCGCGATACCCTGGGGCTCGACTCGCTCGAAACATGCAAAGAGATTGTCAGCATTGCTGAGAGATTCGTACCAACGATAAGTGACAGTCGATCGCTGGACTGCTATGGACCAGCTCGACAGTCGGCGTTGCGCGCTACGATGATCATGTATCTCGATCCGACTTTGAAAATTGGTAAGGTGGAGGACATCAAAAGAGCTCTGCATCTTTACGAACACTGGGATGCTGTAGCTGCCACCAGAGGCGATAGCGATCTCAGAAGCGCTTACGATGGAATAAAAGCCGCCCATGAATTCGCAGAGTTGTCTCATGGTCAAGCGGCCAGGCTCGAATTCACACCAGGTCCTGGTGAAACCAAGCGAGATATGCTGACGAGATATGTTGCTCAGCGAGTGGCTTCCGAGGCAGACCAAGGGATTAGAGACAGATGGTCCGGGCTGCAAAAATTGCTTACTACGCAGAGTCCGGCCAGCGACGCGTTCGTGGAGGGCGCGACTACTCTTGCAGCC
>CAZISK010000432.1:0-6970 GCA_964541355.1 uncultured Candidatus Obscuribacterales bacterium | reverse complement strand
GCCCGCGATAATCGACCGCTGAAAGCAGAAGAGTTTTTCGGAAAAGTAGGCAAGATCATCTTCGTCTCGGCAACTCCTGGAGACTGGGAGATTGCCACAAGTGAGCAAGTAGTCGAACAGATCATCCGACCGACAGGACTGGTCGATCCGGAGATTGAAGTCAGACCAATTGAAGGACAAATTGATGATCTTATTAGAGAAATAAAGGAACGCTCTGCGCGAAAAGAAAGAGTTCTCATCACCACTCTGACCAAGCGGATGGCCGAGGACCTGACGGAATACTTGCAAGAGCTAGATATAAAGGTTCGTTGGTTGCATAGTGATATTAAAGCGCTGGAGCGAATTGAGCTGTTGCGAGACCTGCGCCTCGGGCATTTCGACGTTCTTGTTGGAGTCAATCTGTTACGAGAAGGGCTCGATCTTCCGGAAGTCAGTTTGGTGGCAATCATGGAAGCCGACAAGGAAGGATTCTTGCGCGCCGAGAGATCACTTGTGCAGACCATTGGTCGAGCGGCGCGCAATGCGGCTGGACAGGTTGTGCTCTATGGTGATCGAATCACGGACTCGATGAACAAAGCGATGACCGAGACGAAGCGCAGGCGAGATATCCAAACCGCATACAATACCGAGCACAATATCACTCCTACCACGATCGTAAAGGATACAACCAACAGTCTTCTGGAAGCATTGCGAGGACGCCGAGAAGAGCTTGAGCAGGGCGAAACCAGATCCAAATGGGTGGCGGTAAAAGATGTTCTTGACGCACATGGTCTTGATATCCATGAGGTTATCAAAAAACTAGAAAAAGAAATGAAGAATGCCGCAAGGAATCTGGAGTTTGAACGAGCGGCTGAGATTCGTGATCAATTAAAAGTCTTGCAGGAAGACTTGCAAAGCAAGCGTGTAGCCACAGCAGCTGAGAAGATCCGAAAGAAGTCAAGATGATCTTCGGAGTTAAACTACCTTAACAAGGTGCGCACGATATCACATCCACACTTATACTAGGCATAAGCCGTTGCCAAGCAACGTGCTTAATTGTCGTCCGGCGTAGTGATACAGGTTTGTTCTCCAGTTAGTTGCAGTAAGCAAAATTGCATAGAAGTAATGCAAATATAAAGGAACTGTGTAGAAACCTCTTGAAGACGCCCTTCGCACATACGATAGTTTCACGGTTGGTTAATCGGTGACAGAACTCCCCCCGTTATATAAGGTCCAACTCTCTCTCTGGACAAAAGTCATACAAACAACGGGTTAGAGCAAACTCATCGAAAGTCCGACCTCAGTTTTTTATTGGAAATTTGAAGATCCCTACCGGCAACCTTGGCTGCCCTACACTCTTAAATGAGACGAGGAACCTATGGCAAAAGCAAAGTCCGCTGACGACAGAGTAGTGCGTGGAATGCTCGTGGAAGACGAGAACATCGCAAAAAGAAATGAGATGGAAGAACTTGATCTCATGGATGATGATTTCACCATTATCGATGATGAAGAGGACAAGTTTGATGATGACGACGAACCTGTCGAATTGCCGTCATCGAGAGAGATTGCTACTGAAGATTCGGTACGCCTTTATCTCCGCGAGATAGGAAGAATTCAACTCTTGAAGCCCGATGAAGAAATCGAGCTCGCCAGAAAGATTCTTCAAGGCGACATGATGGCGAAGAGAAAGCTTGTACAAGCCAACCTTCGACTGGTAGTTTCAATCGCTAAGAAGTATATAGGTAGGGGTCTTTCATTCCTCGATCTAATTCAAGAAGGCAACCTCGGTTTGATCCGCGCATCAGAGAAGTTCGATCATGAGCGTGGATACAAATTCTCCACATACGCGACGTGGTGGATCAGACAGGCAATCACCAGAGCGCTTGCTGACAAATCACGTACAATCCGCGTACCGGTTCACATGGTTGAGACGATCAACAAGCTGAAAAAAGTCACCAGACAATTAGCTCAAGAACTCAACCGCAAGCCGACGGAACAAGAGCTCGCTGCTTCAATGGATGTTTCAATCGTGAAGCTTCACGAAATCATCAAAGCAGCAAAAGAGCCCATTTCATTGGAAACACCGATCGGTAAAGAAGAAGATTCCAGACTTGGTGACTTCATCGAAGATGCCGAGACAGATAGACCCGAGACAACAGTAACTCATGAGCTCCTCCGTCAGGATTTGGCGAAGATGCTCAACGAACTCACCCCGCGCGAGCGCGATGTACTGCGCCTGCGCTTCGGTCTCGACGATGGACGTCAACGCACACTGGAAGAAGTTGGACAGCTTTTCAATGTGACACGCGAAAGGGTTCGTCAAATTGAATTCAAAGCTCTCAGAAAATTGAGACAGCCTGGTCGCTCGTCGCGGCTCCGGGAGTATCTTTAGCTGAGCCCAGATAGATAGTGTTATAACGGGAAGACCCTCCGCCAATGCGGAGGGTCTTTTTTCTTCGAGAATCAAAGGGTCACGTTCCCTAACTTGATGAGGCACTGCATCCGATACCAGATAAAAACCTGGAAGAAATCACGGTACGACTGATCCTTCAATTATAAACCGGGGCGTCAGCAGGCTTACAGTCAGTCCGGGACTAATTGATTCTTACGATCACCTGCGTCATTTATCTCTGAAGATTAATCGGCTAGGGAGATGGCATCTTGAGTTTCACAATCGGAAACCTGTACTTCTTAGCGAGCGTAAGTGGACGGTCACCACCACCGTTAGTGCCCAGCATGAAAAGTGGTGCTGGTACTGAAGCGGTGGCGGATGTGGTGACTTCGACAAACGGACACTCAGATGGAGACGGATTGCCTCCAAAGTCCTGGTACACGACGTTGGTTACAATCGGTGCCGTAACAAGAGGGCTGGCTGAAAGGTGATCGTTAGCGATAGCTGTAGCCAGCTGTTGAGCCTCGTCTCTCGTGGCGCCCTGGGCGGCGGCACGGGCGGCATCGCGACACGCCCTGTCTACAACGGAGAAAGCCATGAGCGCGATCGCGATATCCAGTACGAATGCCACTACAAGCGTCATAATTAACCCGACGACGGCAAGCTCGGCAAAGGCGGTTCCTTCACACCGGCGGGTCATTCTTATCCGTTTACCGCGTCCCATTATCAACCTCATGCTCATGAACTACGTATTGTTATTGAACTATTTGCGTCAGGTGCCGAGCCAGAGTTCTGAACACACGCGATAACTGAGATGTATCCGTTACCAGGAAGAACTTGCCACCATTGCCTGCCAGCGCGGCAATGCCGTTCGATCCTCTGGCATCCGTGAGGAATGCGACTTGCTGGTCCTCTACCGCTGGGCTTTGAGCCAGACCAATTGTATAAATCGGATAGCCCTTGGAAGCCGCGCGCCTTGCCTCTGCACGTGCATCCGGTCCTGACGTAGGAAAACCGTCAGTAAACAGAATGATCACACGAGCAGAGCTTTTTCGACCCTGGCGGTCCAGTGTGTCGATAGCGCTCCGGAGAGAACCACCAATATTGGTACCGCCCTCTGCTTTAAGCGTTGGTATAAGACCGGTGATTCGGTCAAGATTTGCTTTGTTCTGCGCACCTGTAGGATCAACTCGCACAGGCTCGATCAATGGGAGTGGGCAGGTCGTATTACCGCCTGGCGCGTATCCAGGTGATACGGCGGCAGCAGAAAAACTGTCGTCGGGATTGCTGCCTATGTCAGAGGAGAATGTCACCAGACCGAAGTGGCCCTTTGTGTTCTCACCCATCAGGTTGAAAAATTCAACAGCAGAATCCTGAGCCTCTTTCAGAGGATGAATGTGTTTCCGAGCCTCCGTTACATAGGCGGCTTGGTATCCGGCTTGTGGACTCACTACATTTCCGAGCGCCTCTTGAGCACCGCTGGAGCTGAACACGCTAGCGTTCTCTAGATTGCCTCGGGCTGCCTCTACCAGTACGCCGATGTTAGGAAACGAGAAGTCGCCGGACGTGAATCCGCCAAATGACGCCTGCTCGTCGAGATTTACAACCAGGTCTGTGAAATCATCGCCGCTGCCCGGAGAACCACGGCCTGGTTTAGTCCCGACGTCTGTTGACGATGTGCGAAGATCTGGTCGGAATCTGTTCATAACTAACAGGTTCTGTGGCGGCAGGCCGTTAAGACCCGTTCCTAGAGGGCTATTTGTCATTGCACCCAGAGTGCCGCGCCTGGAAACCTGGTACGCTACCCTGTCTCCATCCATCTGCCGCCTGACTGTCGTGCATTTCGTTTGATCGTCGATTGATCCTGAGACATCGAAACACATAACCACGTCGAGGTTGCCGATGCCGCCGGAAGAAATTGCAGTAACCGCCACCGGTTGGTTAGGCATGTTGATGAATTCGAAGAAAAGTGGCACGTAGCCGAGTTCCGCAGTCACCTCGAAGATTTTACCTTTCTCGTCTCCAAGGGGCACTGGAGCATTGTTGTCGGCAGGATCGAGAAAGCGAAAACGAAGTCTAACCTGACTGGGAGCTAGTGGTCCACCTCCCGGAGGAGCGACGTTACTGAGACCGGTGCCGAAGACGTCGTTGGCAACAAAAATCTGCCTGGCCGCATTAATACCTTCTGTCTGTTTCGCTGCGAAATCGCTTGCACTGGAACTAGCCATAGTCGCCGCTGCGGCTAGTGAAGCCGCATCGGTTGCTGATCGCAGTTGATCTCTTGCAACGATGAGGCGCCCAATTTCGAAAGAAAGATAGCCGAGTGAGCCAACCACGAACATCGCAAGGAAAAGTCCAACAACCGAGATGGTACCATCATTGGTTCTTCTTTTTCGTCTCTTAAATCTAACGCTCAATTTCGTCACTCCTTGTGAGTAGCTGGAGCCAAAATACTTATCGGGTGAGCCCTTGTGGGTTCTCCGACATTTCGCTGGACTCGGCAACAATCGGAAACGGAGCGGTCAATCCAGGTACCTGGCCAAAGATACCGATGTTGAACATGATGATCGGATCGAGCTCTCCCACTACGCTAACTTGGATTGCGTAGATTGATTTGCTGGTATCAACTGCTGTCAGTGGAGTAGTGCTTTTGGACATTGCGCGCGAAACGATGTTAGTAGTGAGAATCTCTGTTTTCACTCTATTTATCCTGGTGCCGGTGAGGGTCGCTTTTACGCGATCCACAGAGTTTTGGGCAACAGTCACGGCGGGCACGGTGTCAAAACCTTCTTCCGTACTAGTGGCAGCAAAAGTTTTGGCCTTAGCAGCAGCGTGTGCAGCTTCTTTGGCAGCCAGGCTAACAAAGAGCACACGCAGAGAGAGCGTTGCGAGAATCAAAAAAGGAAAAACGAAACAGGCAATGATTATCCAGATAACAACAGGCATCTCGACCAACGACGTACCAAGTTTCCTAGTAACGCCCCTGTGAGGTTGTCGTATCGATTTCATCGCTATCTCCGCTTCCAGAAAGGGTTGCTTTGTGATAGCTTCTACGGTCCGCTGTCACAATTTAGGCGGGCTGTCCGTTTTCGTCGAAATAACAGCTTGCCGAAGGTTTCCTACCCAAGTGTATATTTTGTTCTCATTCTTTCACGAAAATGCTTTCTCATGTTGAATCCGTTGACAATCGTAAATCTGTCCGTCGACTCCGCCGCCGGCTTATATTTCGTAAATAATGGGGCACATTTATTGGGGCCGACTCAGGAGCGCTATGATAGTGAATGATACGTCTCCTGTCAGGTTCAATATCCATACTAAATGACTTCCAACAACAACGATGCCGACAAAGAGCATGTCCTCGACGAGTCAGACATTAGCAACGAGTCTGCATCGGGGATAAAAGGCGTTGCAGAAGATGTCCAGATGCAGAGAAAAGTCGCCCCTACGTTGCTAGAACCATCCATGCGAAAAAAAGGCAAGACGGATGGAGATGCACTCACAAATCTGAGAAGGACCCGTGAGGTCTTGACCAAGGCAAGCGCAAAGATTGCCAGGACATTGATCGAGGGCGTTACTGACAGCCGTCCACCGAGCAGTTCCAAAATACATCCTGGCGATAAGTTAGAGCAATCCGATGAAGGTCAAATATTCGTCGCTAAGACCATGCTCGACTATGATTTGATTCAACATGCCTTAGGCGGTGCGATTGAAAAAACAGCGCAGATAGCCGCCGACAACAAGCCCGAGAAACTGCCGGGACTACCGGATGTAGAAGGCTTCCAACCAGCAACGACCTGCCCATCTAAGGCGGTTTGTACTGGAAAGCAGCGAATCGACTACTGTGGCACCTGTGGCATTGAGATGTATAACCTCAACGGACTGGATGCCGATGAGGCTCGGCGCCTGATCTTCACACGGGAGAATCGAGAGAACCCGCCACTGTTCAAGAGACACGACGGTCTGTTTATGACTCGCGACTGCCCGATGGTAGCGAAGTCAGCAAAGAAGAAGATAATGTTGATCGTAGCCCTGGTACTTATCGTAGTGGGCTCCATTGCACTTATAAGCCTCCTCCCACCACCTCCGAAGCCCGCGCCGGCGCCAGCGGAGGCCGACTCCACTGCCACTCCCGCTCCCACCGCCACTGTTAACTCGGAAGACACTACAGTCGGTCGAACAACTGAAATTGTGGCACCTGTTCAATCGCCGGATCAATCCACAGGCGCGTCGCCTGTTCAAGCGCCAGCAGCGTCGTCAAAATCGCAAGGACAGTATTATTACGAGCTTCCAGCAGCACCACCCCAGCCAACTCCAATGTCACCAGCAGGTTCCGCTAATCAGGATCCCAAAAGCGTAGGTTATTGAGCTCTCCCTACCAGGCACCAGATGTGGTACTGCGTAGTTGTAGACCTCTATGAGAGTATTTGTCAGCTGACTCTGTATCTTCACAGCTAACGTTTGCTGCTGTTACGGAACGACTCAGCAACTACCTCGCCTCAGATACAGGCAGGTCTTCGCCTCCCTCTCGGCTAACTGGATTGATCATTAACAAGTACAGACTCTCTCTCGAGAGACTTTCGAGTAAGTTACTTCAGTTTG
>CAZISK010000431.1:0-6999 GCA_964541355.1 uncultured Candidatus Obscuribacterales bacterium | reverse complement strand
CTTCTGGCGACACACTGATAGTGGTATCATTCAAGCCTAGTTTCATATATAGTGGCATGAAGAACTTGACCAGTGAGATAAGCCATGGCGTATCCAATGGTGGTCTGAAGTCGAGCACTTATGAACTCCTCCGCCTCTCTCGAAGCCGGCGTTAACTACACGCCATCCGAGAGCCCAATTCCAGTCTGCGTAACCAACTAGTTACTTTACCACGGACTTTGCTATCCGTTCGAAGTGGAGTCCTCGCGAGCGCGACCATTTGACAATTTCAAGGGTCGATTTTATGCATTGGCGGGATCTGGTTCGGCTTTCGTGCAAAACAATCAAGCTGCCTGCTTTCGTTTGTCTGACGACGCGGCGCACGATTTCGGGAACAGGCACCTCATTCCAGTCTTCTGCTGTAATTCCCCAATAGACGCACAGAAGACCGCGGTCGGAAAGCGATCTGGCTTTATCGTGATCGATCAATCCGTAAGGCGGTCTGAACACCTCAGGAGCAGCTCCGGTCAGGTTTTTGATAAGCAGGCTGGTGGCATCCACCTCTTTCTCGAACAATCCTTTAGGGATAAACAGAGGCGGCAGATGTCTATAGGTATGATTTCCGATCTCATGGCCGGCGGCTACGGTTTGTTTTACTAAATCCGGATAGCGCTCGATATTGGAGCCGGTGAAGAAGAACGTGGCTTTGACGTTGTGGTCCTCGAGCACCTCTAACAACCGAGGTGTTGTCTCCGGATAGGGACCGTCATCAAAGGTGAGGTGGCATGGCGCATCGACGTGCGCTTCGGGAAACTGCCAATAGCCTTCAGGCAAAACTGTCCGGCACGCTCCCGTCAGAACATCCATTTTCATGTCGGATAGTTGTTTTAGCACGTGCCCGCCTAGCTGTGTCCTTTTTAACAATATCAAGAATATCGAGGATTTGGGGCCTGATGAAGTCGGCCGCAACACTTTTGATTCTGTTGATGTGGCTGCCGAATTATTAAATTTGCCATCTTTCAAACCAGGCAATATCCCAATTTCGAAATCTACCTTCCGATGCTGGAAGCTCCTCTTCTGCCCGTTGGAAACATTTTGCCTGTTATGAGTTTGCCATAATTCGCTGTTATTCTGTCAATAATGTTGTGAGCCGTTGCGTGCGGCAAATATCAACACTGTATGGCAGAGGCTTCATCGGCTTGCTCGCTTGCGCACAACACACAGCAGAGCAAGGTCAATGTCGAGTGAGAGCGACACGGCCGAGCCTATTAGCATGTTCAGTTCCAGGAACCTCCAGACATAGCGACACACTCAGGAGTGACTTAAGAAATGCGGATAGAACTCATCTATAGCCCCGGATGCACCAGGTACAAGAAATTACTACACAGGCTCGAATTGGTTATTGCCGAGGAGCGGCTTCCGCTCCCAATAGAAGTGGTCGAAGCAAACACCACCGAAGAGACCCCCTTCATTCGAATCGATGGCGAAGACGTAGAATCCTCGGAGGTTCTATCATGTCTTGAAAAAATGCGGGCAGTAGTTACGGACAAGTGGACAAGTATCACCGCTAGTGGTGTCACAGCCGATACCACCGTTCGAACGGAAAATTGAGTAATCAGAATTGAATAGTTGGCGTATGCCGAGCTTAATCAGCCCCTCGGCACGGCTTTGTTGCGTATGAGCAAGTTATCTTGGTAGTACTGTAATTGGTGGCAGTTCGCGCCAGTTCGCGGGACTAGACTTTGGCGGCATCGAGCGGTTTCGTTGCCTCTTGAACCAGGTCCTGAATGGCCTTGCGCGCCCTGTCTCCGACGGTCGTGCCGCGGCGCTGAGCGATTGATTCGATCGCTGTAGCAAAGGCGTAAAACCGCTCGATAGGCAGATGCGTGGCTCTTTGATGTGGGAGCAAACTGCGCAAATAACCTTTCAAATTGTTCTCCTCTTTTTCGGTAAGAGGCTCGAGCATGGTGATGAGCGGACGAACCGTTTTCAATGACACCAGAGGCGCCTGGTAGCTTATCATTCCTTGGCGAAGAGCCCGGCTCAACAAAACGCACTGGGGAAGTGGTGCTTGCTTGTCTTTGCTACCGGCAGGCAAAGCGCTCATCTCTGACTGCCAGGAATCGAATTCATGCAGCACGTGCAGAAGCGAGTCTGCTTCTCTTTTGTTTCGACCCTTCATAGGCAACATGCCATAGATCAAGGAGCGTGCCTGGCACATATCGACGTCCTTGGAAGCGTTCAAGACAATCCCGGAAAGGCTGCTGGCCTTCTTGACTCGGGCCGCTTCGTTGATGTGCGGTAGCTTACCAGGATTGAAGCTCACCTCTGTGATGGCGAACTCCTGGCATAAGAGAATATCGATCACGCTATCTTGAGTAATGCTACCGAATTCCGCCGTCGTCAGATTACCGTCGACAAAATAGATTGAGACTTCCGGCACGACCTTCCCGAAGCGAATCGACAGAGATCCGGTTACCTTCTCTAGGGCCAGAAACTGCATAACATTGAATATAGTGCCCTCGCGGACCGAGGTTATATGGAAACTAATTCCCAAGAGCGGATTCTCATGGCTTCTAGACAGCCTTCGTAAAGATTATAACCGTCTTTGTCATGTCAAGCGTTTGCCGATTTTACTCGCTTTTCGAGGGCGTTGGAAACCTCGATTCGATCGTCGAAGTCAAAAGTTTTGCCTTTTATAATCTGGTAGGTCTCATGACCTTTTCCGGCGACAACCACGACATCGCTCGCGGATGCATCGATGACGGCGAGCTGGATTGCTTTGGCTCGGTCCGGTTCGACCATTACCGATTTCATCCTTTTGATGCCGGCAAGTATGTCGACGATGATCTGCTGTGGATCTTCTGAACGAGGATTGTCCGAGGTAACTACTACCAGATCGGCCAGATTCTCGGCAATCGCCCCCATCTGGGGTCGTTTGGATGTATCGCGATCGCCTCCGCACCCGAAGACGACCAGCAGTTTGCCGTCCCTGGGAACAAGCTCTCGAGCTACTTTTAAAACGTTTTCAAGTCCGTCCGGAGAGTGGGCATAGTCGACAATGCAGAGCGGCTGCTCGTGCTTTTCGGCGCTGTCGATGGCCACCACCTGGAATCGGCCGGGCACCGCGTTGAACGATTCCAACCCGTGCTTCAGTGTTTCCGAGTCTATCCCTTCAGCAGCGCACACAGCCAGGGCCGCCAGAGCGTTGTATACGTTGAATTGACCGACCAGTTTTAATTTCAGCTCTAGAAGCCCGGTCGGCGTTTTCACTTTCAGAGACGTTCCTGTTTGATCGAAACGGCAATCGAGAGCCTGGAAGTCGGCTTTGTCAGAAAAACCGTAGGTATACTTTTCGATTCCCGTTGAAAGGACCTTGAGGAAATCCGGCGCCAGCTCCTGGTCGATATTGACTATCGCTCGTTTGGACTGCATCGGACTGGCGTTCAGGGCAGAAAACAGCAGGAGCTTTGATCTCCAGTAATGCTCCATGGTTTTGTGGAAGTCCAGGTGATCCTGAGTGATATTGGTCAAACAGGCGAGCGAAAACTGGCAGTTATCGACGCGCTTCAGTGCCAATGCATGGCTTGAAACTTCCATCGCCACATGGGTGATACCATCGGTCACCATCTGATAGAAGAGCTTCTGGAGATCTGCCGCTTGAGGGGTGGTGTGTTTGGCATCGACGTAGTCGGCGCCCTGCCAGCGTGCTCCCATCGTACCGACGAGCCCGGCGCGTTTTCCCGCTCCTGCTCTATTGATTACGTGCTCGATGATGTGAGTCGTCGACGTTTTTCCATTCGTTCCTGTTACGCCAAGCACTCTGAGCTTCTGGCTCGGATGATCAAAGAGATAGTCGGCCGCTTCCGACATCGCCTCGCGAACGTCCTCCACCCTGATGTATGGGGTGGCGAGGTGAGAAGGTTCGGGCTTCTCGCTGACAATCAGCACTGCTCCTTTCTGGACCGCATCTTCGATGAAGTTGTTGCCGTCAAGATTCTCGCCGTGAATGCAGAAAAATATATGGCCGGGTTCGACCGTGCGCGAATCGTATGAAACGCCGGAGAATCCCGTATTCGACACGTCTTTGGCGGCAATGGTCAAACCCCACTTCGATAGAAGCGGGGCGAAAGGCTTTGCTGGAACTTGTACTGGAGTCAAACTTGGACTCTCTCGAACTGATTGTGAAACACCATCACGGTCTTAGCGAAGACCGCAGTGGCAGCTGAGATTGAATGTGGATCAGCTCGGGTAAACGCTTACGCGCTTTCTGCCGCGAGACATTTCGTAGGTGACGACGCCTTCGATCACTGAATACAGAGTGTCGTCGCTACCACGCTTGACGTTGAATCCTGGATGAATTCTGGTGCCTCTTTGGCGTACCAGAATGTTGCCGGGAATAACGGCTTCACCGCCGAATACTTTTACGCCAAGGCGTTTTGGTTGGCTATCTCGGCCGTTCCGGGTAGAACCTGCTCCCTTTTTATGTGCCATAAAAATCAACTCCCTTGTAACGATGCCTCAGCATCGACGTCGTTAGACGCATTAGCTCTTGCTTTCAGCCTTTTCTTTCTTTTCGGCCTTGGCCAATACTTTGCTGTTAAGTTCAATCGTGTCGATCAGAACTCGCGTGTATTGCTGTCTGTGACCTTGTTTTTTGCGAGTGCCTTTTTTCGGGCGCATATGGTACACGATCACCTTCGGTGCTTTGACCGAGGAATCGAGTTCGCCAGTGAACTCATTTTCTACCATCTTCGAGATGACTTTGGCTGTCACCTTGGCGCCGTCGATGTATGGCTGACCGACGGTGGCTTCGTTGCCATCGACAATCATCAATACTTTGTCGAAGAGATGGGCTTCGCCCTCACCCTGGCTGGTGAGGTCGATGTCGACAAATCTTCCCGGCTCTAACTTGTATTGCCTTCCGCAGGCTTCCACTATGGCGAACATTTCTGTCTCCGGATTGTTCTATCTGAACTACATGACGTAAGTTGCCGTCTTGCTACAGCAGTCCGAGCGATGGTTTCGCTGGACCAAACAAGCACCGCTCGTCCCTCTATTGGTTGCTAAGAGCGGCAGAGCGAATTCGAATACTACCAAATATATAATGGCAGGGTCAATCAAACGCAGTACTGGCAGCTAAACATTTGATAGCAAATGAAATTTGTTTGATGCAAAATCGCTTTTGAATTGGCAAGGGGCCGGCTAACTCTTTAGTAGGGCATCGCTATACTTATATTGATACTGTGGTGAAGCTCCGCAGCCAAAACTTTACCGACCAGGCAGGCTATCTATACCAAATCAGGCCAGCAGCTTCAAAGGATGTATTCATGAGCGATGCCGTAAATGATGCTGAACTCGGGCGCAGCAAACAAAACGCCAGTCCCCGTGATCATCTGATTCATCTGTTGACAATTGGTTGGGATCCGAAGAGTCCCTTGATTCGAAAGTATGTCGCGCTCAACAGCCTGGATCGCGTTCTGGCTGATTGGGTCGAGAAAAGCAAGGTTCAGGCCGGACGATAAGTCGCCTTCTAGCTTCCGCTTTTAGCTCGAATGGGTGGATTCTCATATGTCGCTAATTAAGATCAAATCTACAATTTCCATTAAACATAATAAGGAATAGGCCAGAGCTGATACCATTTGCGTATATCTTGTGTTCACTCTCCCTTTAACCAATGGAGTTAATCGCCGTATGTTGCAAGTTGGAAAAAAAGCTCCTCCATTTGACATGCCTTCCACGAAGGACCTCAAATCTCTGAAGGAAAATGTAAGCCTCGCCGACTACAGAGGCAAGTGGCTAATTTTGTTCTTCTATCCACTGGATTTCACCTTTGTTTGCCCGACAGAACTCAAAGCTTTCCACGATCATCTCGACAAATTCAAAAAAGCTGGTGCTGAAGTGCTGGCTGTCTCGACCGATAGCGTTTACAGCCACCGCGCCTGGATCAACACCCCTGAAGACAAGGGTGGTCTGGGCAAATTGGACTACGTCTTGGGCTCTGACATCACCAAAGATGTTTGCCGCGATTACGGCGTATTGCTCGAAGACAAAGGTATCTCGTTGCGTGGTCTTTTCATCATCGATCCGGAAGGCTACCTGCAATATCAAGTTGTTCATAGCCTCAACGTTGGTCGCAGCGTTGACGAAACCCTCCGCGTTCTTGAAGCTCTCAAGACCGGTGGTCTCTGCGGCGCTGATTGGAAGCCTGGTCAAAAGCCTCTTTCGGTCTAATCTGAACGCCTAGATTTCGCAAGAGTCGTCGGCTTCGTGCTGACGACTCTTTTGAATCAATGCACAATCTCTGTGTACGGCGATACAATATGCTCAGTCCTTATAACGGTATCAAGGAGGTCGTATGCCGCTTCGAATGGATACTCCCCTGCCTTCGCTCGAAGGAGGAACGGATTGGTTTAATTCGAAACCTATAACTAACGAGGATCTCAAAGGGAAACCCGTACTCATTCACTTCTGGTCGATCAGTTGCGGCATATGCAAAGAGAGTTTGCCTGAGATCAACACCTGGTCAGAGACGTTCAAAAAGGACGGTTTGCAGATCATCTCGGTACACATGCCTCGACAAGAGAGCGATACCAAAGTCGAATCGGTCAAAGAAGCCATAGACGAGTGGGAAGTTGTGCAACCTTGCGTCGTGGATAACTGGCATGAGATTACAAACAGGTTTGAGAACAAGTTTGTGCCGGCCTATTACGTTTTCGATCAAGAGCACAAACTGAGACATTTCCAGGCCGGTGAGAAGGCGATCAAAATGGTCGAGCCCGTCATCGAGCGTGTTTTGAAAGCACAGACTGTAGCGGACTAGTTCCGCCTTCGTGGTGCTTTCGACCCGGTGACAGGCTCAGTGTTGAGTCGCGGTTCGTTCGTTTTTTATTTTTCTTTTGAATAATTCAGGTGATAGACAAAGTTATGACAGATACAGCAACAGAGCCACGGTCCAAAGATAAGCCAGGCGCTTCCACTGAGACCGCAACCGCTGAAACACGCTCACAAAGATTGTTC
>CAZISK010000430.1:0-7037 GCA_964541355.1 uncultured Candidatus Obscuribacterales bacterium | reverse complement strand
GGCTATAGGCATCTGTGAGCAATTGCACAGAGAGTTTCCTGGTCAGGATTGTGGCGCATACATCATCGAATGCACGGCCTATAGAGAGTTGAAACAGTATTCGAAATCACTAGAGCGCATTCGAATCTTGAGGCGTTTAGACCCGACAAGATCGCAAGCAATACTTACAGAGGCTCTGACATACAAGGCAATGGGCGAGAAAGAAAAGTTTCGGAAGATGCTTCGGGAGATGCTTCCTACAGTGCTATGCGATGTAGATGCAGTTATCCTTGGTGTGTACATCAACACTTGTCACGAACAAGAGTTGAAAGATCTCGAGCTCAAGGCGCTGGGGATCGCTGGCTCAACCGATTTAAATCGACTCAATCACCTTTTTTGTTTACCCACCGAGAAAGAGCAATCGACTTGTCTTGCAATTGCTTTGTCGTTGGCCAAGCGAATAACCAAAGATGCTCCCGATGCCGAAATGTTTAGTCACTCGTGTCAGAACATCTGCCATTGGGCGTGGGCGCACAACCGCATAGATGACTGTAAATCGCTGGCAACACAGGCTTTGCAACTGCGACCGTCCTTCGGTACTTTGCATGTGTTTTACGGATTATGCCTGATTGATCAGGGTAAAGTCTCTCAAGGCTCTGCGGAAATAGCTCTCGGTCTCGAACTCGATTCAAAACTTTCAGAAAGCAATGTCGGCTACTTCGCATTCACTCGTATTCAAGGTCTCCTTAAGCTTGGCGAAAAGAGCAAAGCCATTCGACTTCTTGAATATACGAAGGAATATATTCGCGAATACCCAGCGTCAGTTGCAGCGATAACACAGGACGCATTGAAGTATGGATTTTCCGATCGACTAAAGGGATTGGCCAATCCGCACCCTAAAGATAGACTCACGATCATTCGCAATTTTATGGCCCTCAATCAATTCTCGGAGGTCGAGGATCTGCTAGGAATCAAAAAAGCAGATCTAAATCAGCTGAACGCCATTGGCAAGGTCTTTGAACACGATGCCAACACAAAATACCTGATGACGAACCCTAAATCCTTTCCATTGATTCTTGCAATCGCAAGTCGACTCGAGCAGGTAGCGCCAAGCGAGCAGAATACCGTACCGGCAGCAAAAGTAGAGCACGACAAGCTAAAGGCAACTACCTTGAAAATGCTTTATGGAACGCCCAGACTATTGCCATCGATGAAACTGCAGGAACTCTACATCGACCCTATCGAAGAGTCGCTGAGAAGTAAGCCGTTGCCGCCATTTTTCCTTGAAACTTTGAGTCTTCTTTATGCTCGATGTGACGAACTGGACAACGCTGAAAGAGTTGCCGATCTCTGCTCCGCCAGGTTTCCGCAGTACGAGCCCGGTCGCAAGTTGCAGGCGACGTTGAAGTTACGATTGGGGAAAACTAACGAAGCGAGCGCGGCTGCTAAAAAGATCGAAAAAGAATTCGGCATAGTTTTTTCATTGGAGGATGCCAGAAGTGGCAGAAAAATGTTCGAGTCGAAGCTGGCTTCAGATGTCCTATTCAGAAAATTGCGGTCGGTAAATTCGGGAGACACTGCAGAGTACATAGACAGAGACATCGATTATTATCTGCAGAAAGCACAGCGAACAAAACAACTCGAACCACAGATCACCGCGGCCGGGCTCGCTGTATGCCGACAAGATTACAATTATGCTTTGAGACTTATTGATCAGGTGCTAAAGCGGGACCCTAACAACAGTCGTGCACATGAAGTGCAGTCGTGGGCGCTTCAGGGGCTTAATCGAAACGAAGAGGCTAAGCAGGCAAGAAGACTTACGCGAACGCTCCAAACAGCCGATGACACTAAAGATGGTTCCACGCCCAGGAAGGATTCGATACATTGAGCTGGAAAGAGACAGAGCAAGAGGTCAGCACGTTCTGATGACTCTGATCGAACGTCGTCTCTGCTGGGCGTGTTCCTTGCTTGGTTGAACTTATCGCAGAAGTCAGATTTAAGAATCCGGATCGATATTAACAAATTCCTGCCAAAAAGCTGATGCAAACTTCAGATAGTAAGCCAGTGAGCCCGCAGTCGCGAAGAAACACGCTTCCGGTCTGCGCATTGTCGAAATGGTTGCCCCAATCTGGAGGGATGGCATGAGAGAATACATTCGCGACTTCGAACCGCCTCCGCAAAGACCAGTCGAGCAGCATGGGGTCAACTTTGTCAGCCTGATCAACGACTCAGGCAAAGATACAAAGCAAGAGCCGAAAGGTTGGAATCAAGATTCTTTTGATAAAGTGCTCAAAGATCTTGATAGTGATAGTCAGGAAACACGCGACGCTGCCTCCAAGAAACTGGAAAGCGGTGACTCGACGACACTGGGTTTCATCACTAATGCATTACGCAATATTCGAGAGAAGAACGAGGCCCTCGCTCCAGTCGGCGCAGGGGCAGGAGATTTGGAGGTGATACACAGACTGGCGCGCGCTGGTAATAAGTTTTTCAATAGTAATCAAGATCACCCTGACAGCAGAAGGTATCTCGATGAAATATCGAAAAACCCTACTTTCTTCAATCGGCTGTTGGCAGAACGTGGAATTGATCCGAGATCGCATACGGAGAACATGAATCGGGCGACAGAAATGATCGATTCGGACGACCCCAAAAAGATCTTGAAGGCGGCGCAGAATCTTGAGCTGTATGCTGCGACGCTGAAGGGCAAAGGGGAAGGTCCGAGTGGTGGAGGACCAAGCGACAGAACGGAAGCGCTTATAGCAGCAAGTGATGCCTACAATAGGATTTCAAAGTCCGACAGAGGCAAAGTTACGAACGAGGATTACCGCTCGAAGAGTCGCAATTTATTTGAACAGGCGATGGAGCAAAATCCAAGAGACTTGCCGCTGCTCAATTACAAATTCTTGAATTCGATGCACAACTACCTGACCGACGGAAAGGTAGATCAAAAAAACCTCTCCGCGACTCTCTCGAAAGTACAAGAAGTAAGTCGTGATGCACTTTCTAGCCGTGCGATGGACTTTAACCATCCTTCTTTGGCGTTTCTGAATCTCCTGAGCCAGGGCGCCAAGCAACAGACAGGATCGTCAAAGCTACAAATAGACGCCGCCTTCAAGAATGTATTCCGGGATACCGAAGCCAAGGTCGATAAAGTCGCAGATCGTGAGGATCGACTCTTTCTGCTTGGTCAACTGCAGGTTCGAGCCAGGGTGGCAGGAGCAACAGATGACTATCAGCGCGTAACCAACAAGATTTTGGAGTTGAAGAAAGGCCGAGAATAAGACCCACAGAAAAACATTCTAAGTTCTGGTGGGGCCAGACGCGGAGCGGTGAGGGTGGAACTAAAGGGACCATTCTCATTGCACCGCCCAATGACCAGATGGCTTTAGCTAGATGGAGACTCGATCTTGTAGCCCTGACCGTAAATTGTTTTTATCAAAGCAGCACAATCTTCGTCAACCGCCGCAATTTTGGAGCGAATACGCGCAATGTTCGACCGGACCGCCCAAACTGTAATCTCATCATCTAGCGACCAGACACCGTCGATGATAGATTCGGGGCTGAACAGCCGGCCCGGATTACTCACCATCAGCTCGAGCATGAGGAACTCTTTTTTGGATAGCTCTAACTCTTTTCCACCAACTGACGCGCTCCGTCTCTCTCGATCGACAATCAGATCTCCAACCCGAATCGTCTGCGTTTTTATCTCCGCCGGTCGCCGCATTAGTCCTCTGAGCCGAGCATACAACTCGTCCATGTCGAACGGCTTTGGCAGATAATCATCAGCACCGGAGTCGAAACCTGTTACTTTCTCCGATGTCCGCGATCGCCTCGTCAACATAATGATCGGGGTAGTTCCGCCATGTTGCCGATAAGCGCGACAAATTTCAGGTCCGATAAGATTCGGAAGCTCCCAGTCCACTATCGCACAGGCATATTGATTAGCGAGGAGCATTTCAAGCCCCTCTGCACCATCAAAGCTCGTATCGACGGTGTATTTTTGCGAGGTCAGCGCTTGCTTCACCAGGGCCGAGAGAATTTTGTCGTCTTCGATAATGAGTAATTTCGACACGTCAAGGTCCTCCAACCTACACATATACCCAAAATCGTCGCTTCAAAGCCTTACAATACTTTCTTCCATTCGTGCGTAGATAGACAAAAATCGCAGAGGGATTCATGGATTGCTATTCTCAGCCAGCCCGCAGATCACTCTGATACCGCGTTCGATACCGTCTACGGTTGCACCAATCACAAAAACTCGAAGCTAACTGCTTTATGCACCGGACTCCCGAACCGGAGGACGCGATGCAACATTTGGTAAATGACTTGAGGAGCGCTGCTACATGATCAATTCGGTTTCAAAGCCAACATCCGTGGAATAAGAAAGTCAGTCAATGATGGTAGCTGTTTTATGAAACTTCTGCATCGATGCATCGCCTTCCTGGTAGCGGTGTTCGTGTTTCAATCGGCTATATTCTTAGTAGTATTGAAGGAATTCACCGAGTCCCAAGCCAAGGTAGACGAAGCTCGACATTCCGTTGTCATCGCACAAAAGGTTGTTGCATTGCAGCGGGGGATCCAAGATTGGATGTCCAACTTTGTCCTTTCGATTGGCTCTGGAAAGTCACCCGTAGACAATGACTACTTGAAAAAAACAAAGACTTTAGTCGACGAATTTGACAGCATTGCTGGCGAAGTGAAGAAAAACAGCGAAGATTACAAGAACATCGAGGTCTCTCGAAAAGGTTTCGACTATGTGCGCACACAAGTGGAAAACATGGGCAATTCGCTTCACAAAGGCAATTTTGATTTGTCCGTGCTGTTTTTGTTTAAAAACGAAGCAACAAAAGGATTGCGCGGTCATCTTCACGACACCCTGGAGTCATTGTTCCGCGTGACCGAACATCATTCGTTGAAATCCGATAAGCTGAAGGAGCTCGATCGCGACAGGGAGATCAAATTCCTCTATCTTGTCGGAGGCATGTTCTTTCTTAACTTCACAGGTCTGGCTATTACAGTCCTGGGATTCAATCGGACGGTCTCGCATCGAATCGAGATTCTAGTCGACAACTTTTTAAGGTTTGGGAAAAACGAACCTCTCAATCCTCAAGAGACCGGTCACGACGAAATCACCACTCTTGATGAATCGTTTCGCGCGCTTGCTCAAGACCTCGAAGACAGTAACGCCAAAGATCGAGCTGTTTTCGCCTACATGCCCAGCGGTCTGATTGCATGTGATGAAAATGGTCGCATCGAATCCGTTAATCCAACCGCCCTGGTGATGATTGGCTGCGACAACCCGCAAAACCTGGTGCCTACGATCGCCGAGCTCCTGGTGGCAAAAGACGCGGGTGTTCGCGACTCTTCGTCGCCTGGCACCATTCCTAAGAGCGGTGGCTATCATCTGATCCGCTTCGACTCTGGAATCTTGCCTGTGGAGCTTACAAGCAGTACGTTTTTTCTCAAAGGCGAAAAGAAGTACTTGATCGCTCTTGTTGATGTAAGCGCGCGCGAGGAAGTAGAGCGTATGAAGCAGGAGTTCCTTTCTATGGTCAGTCATGACCTGCAGACTCCGCTCACTTCGATCGGTGTATGTCTGGAGATGTTGCGTGTCCAGATTCCGGAGAACGTTTCCGATTCGGCGCAGAAGTATCTTCATATCGCGCAAGGCGAATCAGCTAGATTGATTCGTCTGACAAGAGACATTCTCGATCTCGCCAAGGCGGAATCCGGACAGGTACTGCTGCACAGGCAGTTGGCCTCGACAGAAGCCATTGTCGAACAATCGCTCGGCGCCGTGATACATCTGGCTGAGAAGAAAGAGATCGAGATCATTGAATCATCACTGGATCGCGATATCAGCTGCGACCCCGATAAAATCAGCCAGATACTCGTGAATTTCCTATCCAATGCGATTAAGTATTCACCCTCGAAGACCAGGATTCGAGTGGTAACTGAAGTGTCCGACGAGCGATGCCGATTCAGCGTCATCGATCAAGGCCGCGGCATTCCTTCAAGTAGCATCGATCAGGTCTTCGATCGCTTTAAACAGGTTTACGATAAAGATTCTAAAGTAGGATCAGGTCTAGGACTGGCGATCTGCAAAATACTCGCGGAAGCTCATGGTGGCACTGTTGGGGTCGACAGCTTCGAGGGTGAGGGCAGCACGTTTTGGGTAGAGATTCCTACCAACTTCTCAGAGCCTGAACTGACTCCACCTGTGGTGTAATGTTCGTGACACCATATTTGACGGCAGTGTTGCCGGTCGCGTCAGTTTAACTACTGTTTCAGCCAAGTCTTAGATCGCTCCGGTCGCTGAGTTACTTCGCAGAATCCTGCGGAGGCGCTCCCATTTCTATTACTAATCAATCAATACACCAGTCACAACAAACTGCAGACGGTTAGCTTTAAGCAGTCGCACTTTCATTCCCGACCTTAAGGATGAGACCCACGGTGCATTTTGTAAATTAAGCTTTGGCGATCGAATAATCATAACTCTGCCAAAGTTGGCCTCGACAATATCAAAAGTCGGATTGGTGCAACACACACTCGCCCCATCCTTCTACTAGTCATATCGACTGCGACCAGGAGGTATTTTTATGGCAGGTCAAACTTCAAATGAATTAGCACCATTACCAGTAGTCGGTGCTCCAGAAGTACGCTCGAACCCTCTGTCCGACTTTGTCTCCAGTATAAATAGACCTCCCGAAAGTTTTGCAGCAAAAGAAGGCGAATCTAAACAAGCCACCGAAACAGATTCGACGGACAAGAATCTGAACAACAAAGTCGACAACGTAATTTCAGATGCCTCAAAAGGAGAGTTTAGCAAGGAGAGCGGCGACTTTCTCAAATGGGTGTTCAACAAAAACACAGAGGGCAAAACTCCTGACCAGATCAAAGATGACATAAAAGGCTTTACGGAGGCAGTAAACAAGGCTCTTAAAAGAGATGGAAGCAAGAATACAGTAGAAGTGACGAGCAAGGAGATTAAAGGACAGCACCACTTCTACATGACGATCAATGGTCCGAAGATTGATAAACAAGCTAACACTAAG
>CAZISK010000429.1:0-7041 GCA_964541355.1 uncultured Candidatus Obscuribacterales bacterium | reverse complement strand
TCCTCCGCTCGAAGAATCGGGAGCCGAGAGACCGTACGACAAGGCGGCTAAATTGTTTTTCGAAGCGATGACTGAATTTGAGTTGCAGTCTGACGAGGGTTTGGAGCAGCAGATCGCTCTACTCGAAGAGGCTGCTTATCTGTTAAGCATCGATAGTGGTGGCTCATTCGAAGGAAGCGTCAATCGTGTTCTAGGAGATCTATTGATGGCTTCTGGAAGATTTGTAGAGGCGTTAGTACCACTGACACGCGCGTGTGCGCTCGATGAATTCTTTGCGGAGCTTACTCCTACTTGCACCTCCATCACTAATCTCGGTTGTTCATATTTTTCGCTTGCTGAGGCTCAGATGCAGTTGGATATGAATCAAAAAGCTTTGGTTCTCTATGAGCAATCCGCGTCGCTGTTGCGTCGTGCCATAGAGTGCTCTAACGGTGTTGTCGATGTACATAATCTGGTCGCTATTGCGAGGATTGTCGAACAGGCTCGATTTGAAGGAAGTCTTGCGCCTCTCGATTCGAATTCGAAAACTGCGAGCTTCCCCGGAAGCTGTCGCTCACGCACGTTCGTTGGAGTGAAAAAAATGCTTAAGATCGCTTTAGACAAATGCGGTGTTGTTTCCTAAGGAGGCTCGTGACATGACACAAGGCCAAGCTCCGGAGAATCTAGATCGTCCAGGCGAACGCGTTGAGAGGAAACCCACTCCAGCTGAAGATCTCCGCACGAGTGCATCTTTGTTAATGTGCAAAGAGGTCTACCCCGGACCTGGAGGTTCTAAGGGTGGCTCTGGATCTGATGACAAGGACGAAAAAGGCGAAGGCGATGATGACGACTCTGGTGTCCGCGAGTCAAAGGAGCAAAAGGAGTCGGATGAGCCGAAGGAGGGTGTGGCGAAACTGTCGAAGAGTGACGTTTTAGAGATGCTTCGTGGCATCGGAGAAGAGAACTCTGAAAGAGTGCTCAAATCGCTACAACAATATCTGAGTCAAGGCTTTGATGGGGTGTTGAACGATTCGACTTTCAACATTGCCAATCCATACTACAAGGGTCTACCGGATGTAATGCCTCGAACGGCCCTCTCGCTTCGCAGTGATAAAAGGATGCAGGATACAGGGACAAGCACCCCTTCAGACAGTCCTGTCAAGTCAGGCGATCAACCTGTTGCCGGCCACGGAGGCCCGGCACCGCGAATGGTTGCATCTGTTGGTGGACGCGGCGGCGATGCTGATGTCTCCGGTTCTGTAAAGGAAGTTGCCGACGCTGTTGACAAGGCGGGCAAGAAGGAAAGAAAATTTGATCGCACCGCGGTTGATGATAATGTCACTCGTAAAATCGATCCTAAGATAGACACGCCTGAGAAGGTCCGTGAGCGCTATTCGAAGCACCTCGATTCACTTGTTGACCAAGGCAAGCTAACTGCCGACGAAAGAAAGCATATGAGCGATGCCTTCAATCGCAACATGGATGCGATTGCAGGCACAAAAGATAAGCCTGGTCTATATGACGCGAAGCAGGTGTCAGAAATCTGTCGCGCCATGAACACAGTATTGGACAATAGCGGCAAAGGAAAGCGGCTAGATGGAGTGCAGGGTGCAAACACACTTTGTGATCTCGCTGCGCAGGGTGTTACGAGTGGACTGGCCAACCGGGGTGAATTCGTTAAAGCCAATCCATTCAGCCAGGGCGAGCACAATCTTTGTGCCAGCGCGTCCAACAACCGACTTCTTGCACAACGTAACTTCGTGGAGCACGCCAATCGAGTCGGTTCTATCGCAGCGAAAGGCGGCGCCTTCGTAGGAGGCGAGAACGGTACGAAGAGAAGTTTCGTCTCGTTGCACGAAGCAAACTTCAAAGGCGACAAAGAATCCAATCGACCCTGGAACGAAAAAAATATCATGACGGGTGGACAACAGGGATACGCCACCATGCTGGTAAATGCCCTGGATGGGCAGCGCGAAGCCGATATCGCCACCGAAATGCACAGGAAGTCGGGCCAATTAAAAGGGGACGAGAAGTACACGTATGTCGCCAATAATGCTACCGCCCTTGGAGCCAAACCAGGGCAGTCACAAACGGGCGAAGGTACGTTTATCACAAACACCAAAGATGGAAGTCACAAGTTCGTCTGCGGTTCGCCTCTGGCTACGCCGGAAGTTGTGGGACGGCGTAATCACGAAGAGGGTCTTGGAAATCTTCTGGTTCACGAGAGCTTTGGAAAAGGAAGAGGCGGGTTGGGCGATCCACCTCCGCCTGGAATCACATACTTTAGAGACGCAGCGCATCTCAAAGAGATCCTAGGGAAGACTCCCGGACAGGAGCGGCAAATTCTCACAAACGGCACGATGGTCGCAGGACGAGCGGGCCACGGTCTCCATGCTCAAACGGTTCGGTACGAAGAAGCCGGAGTCAATAAGAACAAACTGGTCTGGGGCAACAACTGGACCGCCAACCACAACAATGTTGTATATCAGGAAAATGCCGGAGACAAGACTGCGGGCACCGCAACGCGCGGCGAAACGCAACTCGTGGATAACTTCACCAATCCGAATAAGTGGAGCGGGTTCAAACCTCAGTACACGGTACCTGATGGCGGCAAGGAAGTACCTGACTGGAAGAGAGAGCGAATCGGACCTGACACCAATACGGCCAAAGTCGACAAAGACTTCCAGAAAGATGACAAATCAGCCAAAAATGACAAAGGTGACGCAGGTGACGACGCGAAGAGGCTCAAACCTGGAGAACAGAGAAACGATTTCAGCCGATACCTTGCCGACCTCGGTCAGTGGTACAGCAAGCTAAGTAGCGCTCAGCGTCAAGGAAATACAAGTGATTTTCTTGCATCGAATCCGCGCCCGGATATCTCTACGTACAGATTGTCTTAGGAGGATACTCTCTTGTCAAAACGATCATTCGATAGCGTACAATTGAGGCATTCCGATGAGCCCAATCTGATGACTGTAGAGAATTCAGACACATTCAAATTTGTCCAGATGCCAAAAGGCTTTCGCTTCGAGAGCGAGGACTATGGCGGGCGTGGCAACAACTGGCTACGAACGTATACGAAACCGGATACGGGCGACATGGTGAAGTTGTGTCAGCGTTTCAGCGGTTATCCTTTGTCTGAAATCGATTCGGAAAGTTTTCGTGAGGTTTTAAAACAGAAGCCTCATATCATCTATGAAAAATCTGCCGCTAACGATCAGGCACCATCGCTTCGCGACATTTGTTATGCGCTCGGCAATGTCGGCGACAATCAAATGACCAACTCGACGCCGGCTCCCTATGGGCCGACATTTGAGCTCGAGAAAATGGCGGTTGAGGAGGTCGCTGGGCGTAATGTCATCAGAGTGTGCGGGTGGTTCCACGGTGTGGATATGGTGCCACAGCATTACTTCTGCGGAATGTTTGTGGACGCTGAGCCCGACTCCGAGGAATGTCGCGTAGAAGAATTGTACATGGAAGCTTATTCTGAAGAGCTGTATATGAGCCATCTTCCGCTGTTTGACGAGATGATCCAGAAGATGACCTGGGCCTGATAGGTCAGCTACTTCCTACTTTAATCTAATTCCGACTTCTTTAGCTTCTCTTTTGATGTCTTCTTCAAGGCGCTCGAGTTGTTGTGAATGTCCGAACTGGTGAGCTCGTTGAATAGTGGTATGAGCCTCTCGCAAAGCACCTTTGCGCTTATAGAGATCTGCCATCATTATGCATGCCTCGAATTTTTTCTGTGTGGTGCCGCTATTTGAAAGCAGCTTGAGATCCTCGAGTGATTCGTTGAACTTCCTGCAGTCCATTCGTGTCCTCGCGCGCTCTTCTCTCGCCTGCCAGTTGCCGGGCTCGATTTGCAATATCGTATCCAGGTCGTGTAAAGCATCCAGGTCTTCGTGAAGATACCTCTTGATCCAGAAGCGGTGATGGTAATAACTAATCTCCTTTGGATTGAGTTGAATCGCTCTGTCGATGCAAGCAAGCGAGTCTTGCGTGCTTTTTGCTTGGAGAGCTATTGATTTTAGATACCAGAATACATCAGAGTTCGTAGCACGTGACTCGATGGAATATAGGCACTGCAGGCACAAGTCTGGGCGATTGTTCGCCATCATGAATTTGGCCGCGTCCAGAGCCACTTCCAGATTATCCGGGAATCGAGCCACGATCGTCCTTCTGATTTCAAGAGCTTCTTCCAACTTTGAGTTATCCCCTCCATACCAAGAGGCGAGTTGACACAAGTCATACAAACCGAGCTTTTGGAGAGGCACTTTGTTCAGTGGCACTACGTCGCGCAGCCAGGACATATCCGCCATCGGAAATTCATGACTCAACCGCGTGATAGCCTTGATTGTCTTTTCGCATGAGCCCTTTTGACCTATTGAGGTGACCCATTCAAATTCTTTCCATTCGGAGAGTATTTTTAGTGCAGTCTGGTTATCTCCAAAACGATGGAACAGATCGGCTCGCAGCAGATTTCCATGAATCGAAGCTTTACTCGATGGAAGCGCCGCCAACTGATCGCTGTATATTTTTGCCTTTTTGTAGTTCTTTCTTGTGAACTCTAAAAGCATCCAGTAGTAAACGACCTGACCCTCCTCGTAGTCGTCTGACTTCATTGTCCGAAGAGTGGTATCAGCATCATCCAGGGTTCCTATGCCATTGAGCGCTGCGACTACGACGCACTGCTTCGCGTATGTAGCATTTGGATTTTTTCGGAGGCATTCTTTTCCCAGGGAATAAGCTTTCACAAGGTTGTTGTCTTTCAGGGCACGGAAAGCATTCTCCTCGACTGGAAGAGGAGGGAGCTTCGGGAGAGCCAGAGCAGGAGAGGAAAAGCTCAGCAGTGAAAAAATGATTAGTAGTAGCCGTTGCATAGAACAAAGGTCTATTGTCTTAGACGGTTATGCCCAAGTCGTAAACCCAGCAACCGCCTAGTGCTGCTGGGTTTACTAAAGGAGAAAAGATTAAACGGTCTTTGAGCTCCAGATGTTGCCAAAATCGAGGGACGCGACTGCAGAATCTGCATTACCAACCCTTCGCGGAGGCGGCGCCACCTCTGGGCGGGGCGTGGTGGGAGCTGGATTTACGGCAGGTGCGGACTCGTCGACCGGTTTGGAAGGCTCAGGTCCCGACTTCTTCTGATCTCCATCCTGAGGTCGGGCAGCTGGACCAACATCTCGAGGCATGGGAGCCACTTCCATTTTGAGCGCCTTTTGCATGGCTTCGCCAAGAGACCTGATCGCATCCAAAATCTGGGCTGCCTCCTTTTGAACGGCGCTCCTGCTATCCTCCTCGTGAGGAGGTTGTTCGGTCTCCAGTTCTTCTGGCTGATCATCAGTGGCCGTAGCATCATCTTTATCGAGCGGCTTCAGCGGCATGGGATTTCCTATGGCCTGCAGAATCGCTGCTATCCCTTCTTGCATATTGCCTTCGTCTGAACCAACTGCATTATCTCTATTGTTCTCGAATGTCATCTTGTTTCCTCCGCGTTTTTCCCGTCCCAGAGTCGTTGTGCCTATAGTACGGAGCTTGTTCTACAAACACGCTACAAAACTGATTGAAAAGCTGAGAATTTGGCTGATGATTCATGGAGGAACAATCACTTTTGCGAAGCTGAAATACTCGATTGGTACGCACTCTTTTTCCTTTGTCAGCGTGCCATCCGCGTTAATGTTGATTTTGCCCAGGGTGTATTCCCGTTCGCAGGTCCGACTTTTGCCACCATCTTTGCTTCACCAGAATGTGTCAGCATCGTTTATCAAACAGATTGCACCTTTGGTATCGTATTTGATGGCAATCGTGGCGCCGTCCACAAATCCTTGATGCTTGATAAAGTCTTTCAGGACTTCCCGACCTGGTCCTGGTCTTTGTTGCTATCGACCTGAGCGCTCAGCTGGTAGCCGAAGCCTGGAAGCGTGACGATTGTGGGGCAATCATGCGCATCTAACTTTTGTCTTAGACGAGCGACGCAAACCCTGACCGCCTTGTCGCTAACTTCGTGATCTGATTTCCAGACTCGATCGATTAGAGCGTCGGCGTTGAAGACCTGCTCAGGATGCCGAATCAGGAAGTCGAGTAGCGAGTATTCCCGTGCGGATAGCTTTAAATCGACCCCATTGGCGAAAACAGCCGACTTGGAAAGGTCGAGTGTGAGACTTCCATATTGAATCTTACGCTTGTCGGAAACGACTCGGCGACCCATAAGAGCGCGAATTCGGAGCGACAGTTCTTTTGGGTGAAACGGTTTTGTCAGGTAGTCATCTGCGCCTGTGAGGAAGCCTTTTTCCTTCTCTTCGATCGCGCCCTTGCCGGTTAGCATCAGGACCGGTGTATCGCCGCCCAGATCGCGGTACGTTTTGCATACGTCGGGACCTATCATTCCGGGCAGGTCCCAGTCGAGCACAATCACGTCAAATCCGAACGACTTCATCAGGCTGAGCGCGTTAAGACCGTTGTCGATGGACTCGACTGTATATCCCTCGTCCTCGAGCCACTCGACCATCATATGGACGAGTTTTGTATCATCATCAACGATTAGAACTTTCGGCATCTTATTTGTCGCGAGCAGTCATCAATGGATGTGCCTTCCCTCGGCAAATTATAAACGGGCAGATAAAAACCCTGCCTCGTGACTGAATCTGCATATCGCTGATTTTGACCGGCTGCGAATCAAGTTATTTATTAAACTTGAGCATCGCAATGATGTCCTCTTTAGTCAAGGTCCCCAGGCGATCGGCCAGTTTGCCTTCTGCTGCACCCTGACGCATCGCGTGGAACGATTTGATCGTCTTCGGAAGGCGCTCTGCTGCTTCTGCTTGCTCGGCAGGAGTCTTTCCGAACGGTAACGGCAAGGTCATCGTCCTCGACCACTTATCTTCGGGTATGCCAGGCGGCTTGTCGAATGGCGTGTCTACAACGACGGTTCCAACAGGTTTTCCACTCGATGTGTCGATGTTGACTTCGTGGATGTTGAGGCGCTTGCCGAGAGCTTTGACCTCAGCCTGCATGCCCTTGATGTTCTTCAATGTGAGGCTGGTCTCGGTGGTCTTGATGTCC
>CAZISK010000428.1:0-7043 GCA_964541355.1 uncultured Candidatus Obscuribacterales bacterium | reverse complement strand
GGAACACACAAATACCACAAGCTAGCTTCCTGCATGGTAAAATCCCTCAATTACGGCTATGGCAGTGAGAGTATGAAGGCATTAGTTATCGGTGGCAACGGATTTATCGGTACGGCGCTTGTAGACCAGCTGATTGAGCGTGGCATTAAGGTGCGCGTGTTTGATCGCTATCCAAGCCGCTTCAAAGAGCCAGTCGATGGCGTCGAATACATAACCGGAGACTTCGCCAATCAAGGAGAGGTACATCAAGCTGTAGCCGGCTCCAATTGGGTTTTTCATCTGGCATATACGACCCTTCCGGAGACCTCCAACGAAGATCCGGTCTACGACGTGCGCTCCAACGTGATTGATACAATCCAGCTCTTGCAGGAATGCTGTGAAAATGACGTCGACAAATTCGTATTCGTGTCATCAGGTGGCACCGTATATGGTGTGCCACAATCGGTTCCCATCAAGGAAGGACATCCGACCGACCCGATCTGCTCGTACGGAATCACGAAGCTGACGATCGAAAAGTATCTTGCTCTCTTTCATCATACAAAGAGGCTCGAGTACTCGGCGGCACGCATAGCCAATCCCTACGGCGAGCGCCAAAACCCTAACGCCAGACAAGGCGCAATCGGCGTCTTTCTCGGTTGCATCGCCAGAGGACAACCAATCACCATATATGGTGACGGACAGGTGGTTCGCGACTTTATTTATATCCGTGACGCAGCGGAAGGCCTGATCGCTTGCGCCGACTACGTGCCTGGTCCAGGCGCGCCCAGAGTGTTCAATGTAGGCTCCGGACAGGGCTACAGCCTCAATCAGATAATCGAGACGCTGAAGAAGGTCGTGGATGTCGAGGTAAAAGTCAATCACATTCCCGGAAGAGCCGTCGACGTGCCCTCCAACGTGCTCGATATAGAACTGGCACGCAAGTTATTGAAGTGGGAACCAAAAGTCGATCTCGAGACCGGGGTCAAACATGCCTGGAACTGGATCAAATCGCTGAGCCTCGTTTAACCTGTTTACATCAATATCAATAATGTTTCGAGGGTGGCGATCCACTGGATCAGGCAGCCAGTCATCTTCTTGTTTCGCTTGGAAAAATCTTAGATACTGCACATTAGGAATTGCCAAGTTGACCGCGATGCGCCCGTGAGAGAGAATTTGTGAATTGTTGGAAACTAAGGACACAAATAAGCAGTGACCTCCGCAAAGCAAATTGACCTGTCAGTCATCGTAGCTGTCTACAACGAAGACCCTCGCAACCTGATTCGACTGCTCGAGCGTTTGGACGCCAATATTCGTCCTATCGATCTGAGCTACGAGGTCGTTTTCGTCAACGACGGCTCGAGAGAGCTGGCCACCGGCGCCCTCAGACAGATAGCCGCCGAATGCAACAACATCAAATTAGTCGAGCTCTCTCGGAATTTCGGACAGCAAGCAGCTATCACAGCCGGGCTCGATCACTCAGAGGGTCGCATGGTCCTTAATATGGACTCGGATCTCCAGGATCCGCCCGAGTTGATTCCGGTCATGTACGAGAAATGGAAAGAAGGATTCGACGTCGTATACGCAACTAGATCAAGACGCCGCGATCGCTTTTTGAAACGCAGCACGGCATATCTGTTCTATCGCGTCCTCGGTGCGGTATCTTCAGTTAATATCCCCTGGGACACAGGCGATTTCCGCCTGATGGATAGAAAGGTTGTCGATGCCCTGGCGTCGCTGCCAGAAAAAACCCGTTTCTTGCGCGGCATGATTCCCTGGCTCGGCTTCAAGCAATGCGGCGTTCCGCTTGATCGCGACGCTCGCGAACTCGGCGAAAGCACATACACCGTAAAAAAACTGCTGACGCTGGCAATGGACGGTCTCCTCGCCTTTAGCGTCGCGCCACTCTACTTCCTTCCGATGATAGGCGGCATTCTGATGCTGCTCTCCATCCTAGCGCTTGCTGTCATGGCATTTACTGGAAGCTTTGAAATCACCAACGCCCAATTGCTCTTTTTTGGTCTATTGTTCACCGGACTGCAGGTAGGCGCTGTCGGACTGCTCGCTGTTTATCTGTCCAAAATGCTCGACGAAGTCAGAAGACGCCCGACCTATCTAGTTGGACGGCGCCTGGGCACCGGATTTGCGACAGAAGAGGACAATCAAAATCAGAAGACCGAAGCTCCTCCCAAACCTCGCTCGCAGACAAAGCGACAGGTTGCATTCGCGTTCGACAAGAAATAAGTCTACTTGTCCCTTTCTTTGAGTAGCTCTGCTTGAAGCTCGTCCATGACCGCTTTGGCCCGGTCCAGGAGCCGCTCTTTGCGCTCGGGCGCGACCTCGTCCAGATAAGTGGAGAGCGCATTCAGCGGTGCGGCTACAGAGGTCTCGGTTAAGGCAGGTAACCGACCCCGGAGATGGTCGTGCACCAATTGTGGTTGCACCTTCACGGACATACAATCTGCAGCGGCCGCATAAATAGCATTTTCGTCCACATCCAAAAGCCGCTCCTGCTCCACCCTGTAGCGCACACGCATGACGCAACCGCTAACCGCTTCTTTGGCAACGCTTTGCACGATGAGGGACGTTGGATCCTCTTTGCCGGCTGTGTCTACGTCCACTGTGATGAAAGGGCGAGGCGATATCGATTGGAATGAGTAGCTTGTCTTGTTGCGCTCCACCAGAACATCTATGAAGCCCTTATCCTCTTTCGCCTCACCGAAGTCGACCCGTTCCAAACTGCCGGCATAGACGATGGCAGGGTGTTCAGCCCGAATAATCTGATGCTTGTGGATATGGCCGAGTGCGACATAATCTACGCGCTCATCGATGAACATATCGGCAGGGAAAGTCAACGTGTAGCCGAGCAAAAGCTCCTCCTCAATGCCTGCTACCGCCCGATCGAGCGACATGTGGGCGGTCACCACCGACGGTATCGTCGAGTCGAGCTCCTCATAATACGATCGAAGCAAATCGGCGACATGGTGGATCAGCACGTCATCAATCTGTTGTGACGACAGATTGGCATACTTCTCCAGAGTCAAAAGATTGTGCCTGGTGACATGGGGCACTCCAATCAACTGCAGTGCACCATTTTCGGTATCAATAACGTGCAAGCCGGGCTTGTCTATCGTCAGCACGCCGGCGACTTCGAGACTTTGAAATACCGACATAGCATGACTCTGGCTCGATCGCAAAATCTGATCGTGATTGCCGACTACCAGCACTGTCTTGATCTTGGACTCGGACAGGCGCTTCAGCTCGAGAGCAAACATCTTTTGATAGATGGGCTCCGGCGAGGCATTTTTGTACGCGTCACCGGAGAACAAGAATACGTCGGCGCCGCTGGCGATCGCGTAATCAACCGTCTTTCTCAGAGCGACGGTAAAGTCTTCGAAACGCGTGTTTAACCCGGTATCGGGATTGATGCGCCCATGCGACTCACCCGATCCGAAGTGAATATCCGAAACATGGATAAGTCGAATCGCCATGCCGCATTCTCACATATGGACCTGCCAAGCACCAGCTCGGGTTACAATAATTGTCACGATCTGAGGGCGGTCAGTCAAATCATGTCAGCCGGCAATTCCTTTCTGTTGAGGAGTCTGGCAGGAGTGTCGCTATTTTCACTCCTCTTTGCAACTGCCGCGGCCGCAGCCGATACTGCCCATATCTTGACGCAAACAATCGAGAACGCTCATATCTTTGCTCCAGGTGTGAAGGTCAAGGTGATCTGCGACAACAGGAAAGTTGCCGTTTCGACCTATAAGCATCCATACGGAACACAGCTTGACTTGAGAATCGATGCATTACTGGTTGGCAAGGAGCTGATTGCCACCCGGCTGGTTGCGGTACCGACGATAGACGTCTACTTCTTCGATACGGGCAATCACAACGAATACCTGATGGTGTCAGTGAACAGGCAGCTCATTGAACGCTTCAATCATGGTAAGACCACTCGAGACGACCTGTTGGCGGAGCTTCGCATCACGACAGGTCGATTGGCGATTCACCCATATCAATCTCTGGCGAAACAATCCTATGAAGAGATCGCCTCTCACATCGAAGCTACCGAAGGGACGCTTAAAGACAAGCGAGCACAGCTTATTGCCGAGATTGAGAAATTCAACCAGACCGATACTCAGGTCGACCATCTCAAGTCCGTCTGTTTGATGATTGAGGACGCGGCCCGCCGCAATGACGATCTTGGCGTCAGGGCCTCCTTGGCCTATGCTGAAGAGCTGTTGCAAAACGCAAGACGCACAAAAACAGTGCGCCCAACAAAATAGAATAGATGAGGTGAGCACTCGCGCTAGACTCAACTTGTTTAATAAAGAGAATTCTTAATTGGCTAAACTACACCGAATCCATGGTCTCAGCAAGGGACGACGAATTCGCCTTACTATCGAATCCCTGGCACCAGGTGGAGACGGAGTAGGGCACTTTGAAGGCGTCGCCATTTTCGTCGGCAGAGTTGTGCCCGGAGATGTCGTAGACGTCGAGCTTTTCGATGTGCGCAAATCTTTCGCTCGCGGCAAGGCGATCACTATTCACCAGCGCTCCAACGATCGTATTGAGCCAGTCTGCTCTGTGTTCGATAGATGCGGCGGCTGCCAGTGGCAACATGTTTCATACGATTCCCAGCTTCAGACAAAGCAGTCAATTGTCAGACAGGCTCTTCGTCATCTCGATGGCGTCGAAATCGAGGAAACGCTGCCTGCGCCCGAGACCTTCCACTATCGCAACAAAGCGCAATTCCCGGTTCAACGCACAAGCAAAGGTCACTTGATCGCCGGATACTACGAGGAGGGCTCACATCGTATCGTCGACCTCAACACTTGTCCGGTTCAGCCCAAGCCGCTCGATAGCGTCCTGGAAGCAGTTAAGCGGCTCTTCATTGAACACCGAATTAGCGCTTACGACGAAGAAAATCACAAAGGTTTGATCCGTCACATTTGCGCCAGAGAGAGCGATTTCAACAAGGATGTTTTGGTGACCCTGGTGCTGAACGCGAATAGCCACAAAGAGCTCGCCGATAAACAAGCCGCGTTCGCGACGATTGCCACGGAAATGATGGAGCGCTTACCCTGCGTTAAGGGTGTGTGCCTCAATTTCAACGCAGAAAAAGGCAACAAAATCTTTGGCGACACAACTCTGTGCATTAGGGGAAACGCGGAGATCGAGGAGGTTCTGCGTTCCTCGCTTCCAGAAAGACCGGCACGCCTCAAAGACGGAATCAAATTTCGTCTCTCCTCTCAAAGTTTTTTCCAGATCAATACCAAACAGGCTGCCAATCTTTTCGATGAAGTTTATGCCCAGGTCGCAAAGCTTTCAAAGAGGTCCGCTAGTCCATTGAAAGTACTGGATGTCTACGCCGGCGTAGGCGCAATTGCCATGTGGATCGCCGATTTGGCTCAGAGCATCGTGGCGGTCGAGGATCACGCCACGGCTGTGAGAGACGGACTCTCTACCTTGGCGCTCAACAATATCGCTAACATCGTCTTTGCAGAAGGAAGAGCCGAAGAGGTCCTCAGCAGAATGGTGAAAGAAGGGGATTTTTTCGACGTTGCCATAATCGACCCGCCTCGAAAAGGGGCAAGCGCTGGAGTGCTAGAGGCTTTGCTTAAGCTAGCGCCAGCCTCGATCATCTACGTTAGTTGCAATCCGCAGACTCTTGCGAGAGACTTGAAAATACTGCAAGATGGAGTTTTGCAAGACGGCGAAGGAAAGCAGGTTTATACTGGGTATAAAACAGTTCGTGTTAAGCCAGTCGACTTGTTTCCGCAAACTTATCATATTGAGTCTGTGGCTACGCTAGAGAGAAATGGAGATGGTGCTTTCAGGAATTTGGAAGAAGTCTGACAGTCAAAAGGACCCACTCCCAGAGGGTCTTGTTATAAAACACGATCGGCGCTTGCCGCCTGATGACGTGCAAGATATTTGTGCTTCCGTGGGCTGGAGCAGACGCGAACCGGAGCTCATCACGAAGGCACTTGAAAACAGCGTAGCCGTTGTGTCGGCGTGGGACAGATCGCTTATGATCGGCTTTGCACGAGCCACCGGCGACCGCGTTTTCAACGCCACAATTTGGGACATGGTGATAAGACCTCCTTACCAGGGCCGTGGCATTGGTCGACTCGTCCTGGAAGAGCTGCTTAAGGAGCTGGACACCTCCGGTATCCCTCTGATCACCTTATATGCCGATCCTGGTACAGATGGGTTTTATCGCCGTTTTGGCTTCACGGCCGACCCTTCCGGAGTGCGCGGAATGTTCCGAGAAAGCGGATAGTTCCCTTGCTCGGTCTTCCTCGGAATAATCTTGAACCGATTTTTATCCCTTGAACGGCATATTCATCAGAAATATGCCGTTGACGTAATAAAGATCGGACTTTTTATTCCTCCAGGAAATGGCTTGGCAACTATAAAAGGTTTGACTACCCGTCAAACCTTAATTTATTTGTAGCGCGAGACGCCGATTGTTTGAGAGTTTTGGTCGCTCGTGGTAAATTCATACGTCTACTCAGAGACCAATGGAGGCAGCAGGCGCATAAGCGCCCGGGAGATGTCATGAAGGTTATTTTGCAGGACAACGTTCAAAAGTTAGGGAAAGCCGGCGAGGTCGTCGAAATCAAGCGCGGTTATTACCGGAACTACCTCGAGCCTCGCGGTCTGGCAGTTCTCGCCACGAAGGGCACTCTCAAAAAGAGAGAAGAAGACATGGCAGCCTATCAGCGCAAGGCCGATAAGGCTCACCAGGAAGCCGTCGAGCTAGCAGCAAGAATTTCGGCGCTACCGACCTTGTCGCTACAAGTCAAGGCCGGAGAGACAGGCAAGCTCTACGGAAAAGTCACCAACAAAGATATTACGGCGCTTATCGAGAAGAACCTCGGTCACGAGATCGACAAACGACTCGTGAAGAGCCCGGACGTCAACGCACTTGGCTCGTACAAAGCTCAAGTCAAGTTGACTCCCGAAGTTCAAGCCGAAGTCAAAATCGACATCTTCCTTGAAGGCTCCGTAATCGTCACCAAGGAACCTGTCATTGTTGAAGCAACAGCAGAAAAGGC
>CAZISK010000427.1:0-7047 GCA_964541355.1 uncultured Candidatus Obscuribacterales bacterium | reverse complement strand
TGTGAAAAACGACAAACATGGACTTCAAGAGCTAAGATCCAGAAAAGACGGAATTGCCTTACTCCTGACAGAAATCTAGAGATCAATCAGAAAACGACGAACCGGGCATATAGTAGCTGGACTTCTCTGGATTTGACAGATATGGTCGACACGAGAAATAAGCTGGCGGGCCTATCGGATCGCTATAGTATCATCGACAAGCTGGCAGAGGGTGCCTACGGCTCAGTCTTTCGTTCCGCATCTGATCCAGCGCTTGAGAAAGCAGGAATCAACCTCAAACGAGAATGGGTTGAGGGTAAGAGCGATGATTGACAAGCAAGACAATCTTCGTACAGCGCAAGAGCAGACTGTCGACTATCAGCCTGGTACTGTCGTATTTAACAAATTCAAAATTATTGAAAAAATCGGAGCCGGCGGAATGGCCAGAGTGTACAAGGCCGAGCATATCGACCTTAATCGCAATGTCGCCTTGAAGGTGCTCTACTCGTCGATTATGACTCCTCGCGCAATCATGCGGTTTCAAAATGAAGCGAAAACCTCTAGCAAACTCGTCCATCAAAATATCGCTTCGATTCTAGACTTCGGGGTTTCCAAAGAAGGCGAGCCGTACATGGCGATGGAGCTAATCGAAGGAATGACGCTTCAAAGATGGATTTCGCTCGAGGGCAAGCTCGACTTCGATGACTTTTTTAGTGTCTTCATTCAGGTTGCCAATGCGCTGGCACATGCTCATGAGAAAGGTGTGATCCATCGGGATATCACACCTGGAAATATCATGATTGTCACCGGTCTGGACGAGCTTCCAATTGTAAAAGTCCTGGACTTCGGTGTAGCGAAATTGGTATCACAAGAAGAGCCGCTTGGATTTGAGACAGATCCTGGAACCATTCTCGGCAGCCCTCTATACATCAGTCCCGAACAATCAAGAAGCGATTCAGTGACTCCTCAGACGGATCTCTACTCATTGGGCTGCGTGATGTATGAGTGCCTGGTTGGCCACACACCGTTTGATGCGGCAATGGCGTTTGAAGTCTTTGTGAAACACCGAGAGGAACCTGTGCCGCCGATTACAGGGCTGGAAGATACTCCGGTAACGGAAAGCTTGATCGTGATGTTGATGAAGCACCTCGAGAAGGATCCGGCCAATCGTCCTCGCTCCGCAGGCGACACCAGCGAGCAGCTCATTAAGCTGAGGAACCAGCATCTTGCCCAGTCGGCAAAGGTTGACGGAGATAAAGAGCTCAGCTCCGAACCGAAGCGGACGCCGCCGAGGAAGGAGAGTGTTCGTAGCGCGGTCACCATATGCGGTGCCGCCCTGATCGTCTGTGCCGCGCTTGCGACGCTCGGGTATACTCGGGGGTGGTTTACGCCAGTGAAAGCACCAGCAAACACCAAAATACTAAGTAATCTTCCCTTCCACGATGACTACCAACAGAAGAATGTAGACGAAATCGAACAGGTCCTACAGACCACTAATGGAACTGATGCTTCGCTAAAGAAGTTCGCTAAAACAAGCGATGAGCTTTTTACTCTGCCACTTGCAAATTCCAAGGTGACCGATGAAGGACTGAAGTATCTTACGACCCAGAAGAGTCTTCGTACGCTGGACCTCAGCAATTCCAAAGTCAGATCGCTCAAATATGTAAAAGACATTTCCAACCTCGAGAATCTCAATCTTATGGGCTGCACTCTTGAGCCTGGCGCACTTAAGAATCTGCAAAACCTGAAAAACCTGAAGTTACTCTTACTCGATAGCACCAACGTAACCACGCAAGATGTTGTTCTTTTGGCGAAGAATCAATCAATCGGCAGAATCTCCTTAACATCATGCCCTAATATCGGACCCAAGGAGTTGGATTTCCTGCAAAGGGAGATGCCACTATGCACAATACCACCGAAAGCACACCCCCTAATTGAAGAGATCGCACTTTACATAGGGAATCGCGATTTCGAGAAAGGGTATTCTCTTTCCAAAGCGATTGTCGCCTCACTGGAGAAGAATAATTCACCTCACTTAATGACCGGGTTGATGAAGTACAGCACCTTGTGCAGATATCTTGGCAAGTTCGAAGAGTCAAGGCTCTGCGTCGAAAAGCAAAAAGCACTCGCGAAGAGAACGGGAACTATCGTAGATTGGTTGGCTGCCAGCGACAGCGAAATCCACCACTGGGCACATGCAGGAGAGCTCGACAAGTTAATCAAGGCTGTCGACGAAAACATCGCGTGCAGGAGAAAGATCGGGGTCGATGCAAACGAAATCTATGCAGTTTACTTAGACGAGATAGCAACAGTTTGTGAATCAAAGAAACTGTACAAGAAAGCTATTGAGTACGAGAAACAAGCCTATTTGCTGTGGTACAAAGCGGTTCCTTCGCCAAACTGCACACAGGCGGAGGCGCAGGCGATGGAACGGTATGGACCAAAGGGGATCATGACACTTGTCGCGAAGACAAGGCTGGGCAAAATGTTTTACTCAATGAATGATTATCAATCTGCAAAAAAACATCTCCGCTTTCTTCTGAATCCGATTGATCTGAAAGCAAACGACAACGGCGAAGCGGCTGTGATCGCCCACGGGCTGCTGTTAATGGCGACAATCTGTCTTCGAGATGGCAGCCCTGACGAAGCAAGACTTTACTGCACTAGCGGTATTGCGCTCTGTAACAAGTTTCCCAAAATGGATTCGTTGAAAAAGGAGTTGGACAACATCATGAATACTCTGCAAAGCATTCCTCAACCACCTCGTTTTAACTCTGGCGCTACGACGTGAACTGGTGACCTGTCGGCATGTTGCCATTCCGCTGCAAAAAGAGTGATAATGGACCTCTATGAAAGTTGTAGGCAGATTTCTTTCTTCTCCGGATCAATGCGGGTATCTACCTGATAGGGAATGGCGACTGGAGTATGAGTATGTCAGCGAACTGACACCGGCTGAATACATGGAAAAGATCAGGTCCGGTTGGCGCAAGTATGGTCATGCTCTCTTTCGCCCGGTATGTAAGAGTTGCAACGAGTGCCAACCTATCAGGATTGTCGTCGACAAGTTCGAGCCCAACCGCAGCCAGAAGCGCTCGATTAAGTCTAATCAGGACGTTATTGTCACTATCGGTCGAGCCGATCTGGATAGATTGAAATTCGACCTTTATATGCGCCATCACGATCATCATGCCGAGACAGTCGGGTGGCCTACACCTGACATTCGGACATCTATCTCGCATCTCAATTCTCTATCCGATAATCCATTTCCGATAGAGGAGTGGTGCCACTATCTAGACGAAGAATTAATTGGAGTAGTATACGTCGATCCGCTACCGGACGGCTTTTCTGCCGTATACTCCTTTTACACACCGGAGTATCCGAAGCGCTCGTTAGGCACCTGGATGATTCTCGCGATCGTCGAACGAGCAAAAAAACTCGGGCTTCCTTATGTGTACCTGGGATACTATGTGAAGGGTTGCCGCTCGATGAAGTACAAGTCGAAATTTCTTCCTCATGAGATTCGCGGTCTTGATGGAGCCTGGCGCGAGATTTCTCGAGAAGAATAAGCGGTGATTTGCGGTCATTGTTGCCGGCTCGGTAAAGCATCTGTAACACTACCTTTCCAGCGAAACTAGCCCTAACCAAGCCTCTTGCGCGGTCAGGCATCGATGAGCGAGCTGAAAACGTTGAATATGACGGTTTTGAGGGATATACTTTGGTCCTTGAACTGGCAGAAAGAGTTCTCTATGACGGTCGTTGATACTCCGACACAAAAGAGCGCGCTTGTAGTCTTGTCCGGTGGGCAGGACAGTACAACATGCTTGTATTGGGCAAAACAGCGGTTCAAAAATGTGCTGGCACTCTCGTTCGCCTATGGTCAGAGGCATATTGTCGAACTCGAAAGCGCCAGGCAGATCTGTCTTCGAGCGGAAATAAAACATGAGATCGTCGATTTGGGAGCCATTTTCCAGAATATGAGTTCGCTGACAGACATCGATCGGGAGATTCCAGATGCTTCTGTTAACCACGCCGTAAGCGACACTAGTTCGCTCCCGAGCACGTTTGTTCCGGGAAGGAACATCCTGTTCTTGTCGCTGGCAGCAAGTCGAGCCTATGTTCTTAACTGCGACTCCATAGTGATCGGGGTGTCGCAGGAAGATTACGCCGGTTATCCCGATTGCCGAGAATCCTTTATCAACAGCATGGCAGAGTCCATCGCTCGCGGATTGGATCGCACCATTCGTGTGGAGGCACCGCTCTTGCATTTGACGAAGAAGGAGACGGTAGAGCTGGCGACAAAACTCCCAGGTTGTCTGGAGGCGCTTGCATTCAGCACGACGTGCTACAACGGCTCTATGCCGCCGTGCGGAGATTGCAACGCCTGCCTGTTAAGAGCAAGAGGATTCGAGCAAGCCGGCATCGAGGATCCGCTCCTCTCCAGCACTGCCAAACAAGAGAGCGAGGTGGCTCTTCATGCGCGGGACTAACCCAATACGGCAGCAGGACACCGGTGACGGTACCACTCTCCGGGTACAGGAGATTTTTCACACCCTTCAGGGAGAAGGGACTTTCTCTGGGCAACGTGCGGTTTTCGTTAGACTGGCTGGCTGCAATCTGCGTTGTTTTTGGTGCGATACCGATTTCGAATCGTCGGACTGGTGTCCCACTCTGACAGAGATTCTCGAGCAGGTCGAAGCGATGGCTCCTTCGACGAAGTTGGTTGTACTCACAGGAGGCGAGCCGTTTCGTCAGAACATCGCTCCACTGGTTAGCCAACTGCTGCATCGAAATTACAAAGTGCAGATAGAGACCAACGGCACCTTGTGGGTCGAACTGCCGCATAGCAGCAATCTTTTTATCATCGTCAGTCCAAAGACTGAGAAGATCAATCCAGAAATCGAAAAGCGCGCATCCGCATACAAGTACGCGATTGCACATAGTGACAGAAGCTCCGAGGACGGGTTACCGATCACTTCAACGCAAACAAGAGCTGCCTATGCGCTCTTGGCGCGACCAAAGACAGAACTTCCTGTTTATGTCATGCCAATCGATGCGGACTGTGAGCAAGAGAATAAGGCCAACATGTGCGCCGCCGTGGCAAGCGCTCAGAACTATGGACACACCCTGACGCTGCAATTACATAAGGTCGTCGGTATCCGCTAAAAGGCAGGTTGAATAAATGCAAGATCTGAAGCACCTAGGTAATAAGAGCGACTTTCGCTACTCGGATCCGGATGCGGGAACACTCGAGTGGGTACCAAATCCGTTTAACAGCTCGGAAAATCCGAATCAAGTGAAAGGCACGATCAACATCTGCGCATCTGAGTTCACAAGCTTGTGCCCAATAACCGGCCAACCAGACTTCGGCACTATCGAAATCGAGTATGTTCCGAATGCGCGACTGGTGGAAAGCAAATCGCTGAAGCTGTACCTCGGACAATTCCGCCAACAAGGCGAATTTCACGAGGCGTGCATCAACAGGATTGCTAACGACCTGGTCAATTTATTGCAACCTGATCATTTAGTCGTGGTCGGCAAGTTTACCGCCCGTGGTGGCATCACTATTCATCCACGCGCTGAGTATCGCAGAAATTAGCTTCTAGATAAGCGCGAATCAAAACAACTCGTAAAGAAGCTCTACTTGCGGCAATCCACCCAAGTGAATTGCGATGAGCCTGTTTTCCAGTCAGGTCAATAACGCTCTATCCTCGCGACGATTGCGTCTCCGAAACAACGAGACTCCTGGTTGGAGAGCTGCTGGATGCTGCCAGTATCATTCTTAAGATAAGCGTCCAAAAACAGCAACGTCAAAGACATGACAAAATTGAATTTGCCCTTATCGCCTGATTGGTTCCTGAACAGAGACTGTAAGCCCAACGACTGAACCAGACTGGTCCCAATTCTTTCCTCCGAATCGATGCCACCGACCTTGATCCCATCACCGTTTTTGATACCATCAGTTGGTGAATCATTTCCACCTGTTTTCCTTCCAAAAGAAGATTTGAGCTTCCTTAGCGGATGGAATGAGACCAGCTCGATGTTGCTGTCTTTAATGGCGCGTCTCACTTGCAATAACGATGGGCGTTCGACTTTATTGATCGGGTCGACTGTAATCATGTACTTATTGCCGGACGGCGCTTTTTCTATGGCTTTGAAGAGGCGATTCCGAGCGTCCTTCAAACTACGGCCATCAGGATTGACACTGACTACAAGCATCGGAAGCTGGACGGCGGAAAAATCATCAGCAGTCAGATCCGGTTGGTGCCAATCTTTACCAGTAATAGCAATCACGGCTTTGATTCTCTGATCGGCGTCACAAGGACTATTCTTCTTGTCTCCAATGGCGGCTCCGCCCGCGACTTCCGCAGCAAAAGCACCGGCATGGTGACCCGCGATCGCGACTGCGGACAGATTCATTTTGCCTGATAGACCCGGCACTCGTTGCTCTAGCTTGGGCAGCGCATCTAGCGTCTGTGTCAGGTCCAGACGGCGTTGTTCGATGGTCTTATTATTCACACCGGCAAGCTTTGCCAGTTTAAGAACGCTAATCTTTTCACCCGGGCGCATGTGAAGCGACGCTGCATCGCTATGGGTGGGCAAAACGCATACATATCCGTGACTCGCCCAGTACGCCGCCAGCGGCCGATAGTCCCTGGCAGATGCAACTGCACCATGGGAAAACACTATTACTGGATAATGTCCAGCGCTCTTCGGATAACAAGCTTCCAGATCAATTCGTTTGTTCCTTTGATCGTCGCGAACGGAAAGCCCCTCAGCAGCCTCGACTTCGAAGGGTCCACCATTGCCGGGATCGACCATCTCGATTCTCGTCGAGACATTGCCCTCGAGAACAAGCGTCTCTGCCCTGGCTCCCTGGCAGAACGCCAGCCCAAGCGTACACGTGGCAACGAGCGCAATATGCCGGGCAAAGACTGACGGACGCTCGACAAAAATGTTCTTCATCAAGAAATCTCCGAAGCCGTATATTGGCAATACACGAGTCTACCTACGAAGTTGCGCGATTTCAAAATTAAATTCGTTCGTTCGTTCGTAGTGTCACGTAAATGC
>CAZISK010000426.1:0-7068 GCA_964541355.1 uncultured Candidatus Obscuribacterales bacterium | reverse complement strand
TGCTGTCAGCCTCGGATCGTTTTCTCCAAACAATTCGGCCTGCTTCAGCGCTTGCTCAAAAAGATCCTTGGCCTTTGAATAGTCAGATAGGGATTCAGCCTTCCTTGCCTCAACAATGGTTTCGGCCCAGCGCTCCTCAGCATATGCGGGACTGGCAATCATTGCGATCGCAAGAAAGCCGAATGCGATCACTGCGGGAGCCGACGCAAACAGTCTCATACGCCTCAGCGCCTCGAATGGTTCCCAGGCTTTAGCGTGGGGAAAGCAATTGGCAGGCGTCGTAACTAGTGGTTCCAAACTCAGTTTTCTTCTTCCGACTGCTCGCAAGGCAACGGCACTCTAAACCAGGTAATAAATTCTTTTTCGTCAGTTATACCCAGCGAGCCACCATGTTTCTTTACAATTCCGCTTGATATAATCACTCCAATTTTGTTGCCTGTTGACTTTCGATCGCCACTGACACTCTCGTTGGTTTGCTGTTGCTTCGATGTTGCCGGAATTGTCACCATGAATTCCGCCTCGTCATTTTCGGGAAAAGCTTTGATGAAGACTTTACCTCCGGTTGATAGTCTCGAGACGGCCTCGTTGATTAGATAAACCATTGCCGCACTCAGTCGTTGCCCATCGCAGATTAGCTCACAATCAGTGATTTCGTCCACGAGCTCAATGGCCTCGCAAGTAATCATGGTTCTGCTCGCCTCGAGTGCACGTTCGACTATATCTTTTAGCGAACTGATTTCGCGATCGAGCGAAAAAACGCCAGACTTTATTTTTTCGATATCGAGTAAACCATTAACCATGAAGACCAGTCGTTCTAATTCTTTGATGCATTTGTTTATTTCGATAGCATCTTCGCTGTGTATTGTTCCAAGCACACCAACCAGCAAGAGATCCATCGTTGCCAGTACCGAACTTATCGGAGTCCTTAGATCATGGCTCACCATATTGACCAGTTCCGCTCGGGCCTTTTCAATCTGGTGGTGTTCAAACCTGTTGACCAACACGACAAGAAATTCTCGTCGTCCGCGAATGTTGAGATCGGTGAGCAAGAGTTCTATCGGTACTGTGCAATTATCCCCATCCACGCAGTTGATTTCTCCTGAATGGAATAAACCTCTTTCATTCAAGGCGCTGACAATCTCAGCATCCGTACAATCCTTCAGTGGTACAAAGCTCGAGACTTGCTGGCCGACTAACTGATCTACTCTAAGTTTCAGGAGTTCTTGAGCTTTTCTGTTGGCCGTTTCTATACGCCCACTTTCCGTAATCGTAAGCAGGCAAATCGGCAAACCTTCGATAACGCTTCGCACGCGCGCTTCGCTTTCCTTGAGAAAATCTTCGGAAGCCTTGCGTGCAGTAATATCATGAGCAACGCAGAAGGATGCGTTTTCACTATGCGACCAAAACACGGACCAGAGCGTGTTGACGGCACCTCCACTTTTGTGCCTGATGGTATTTTCGAATTCAAGCGAAGCGTCGCTGCGCTTGTCGAGATTTGCCAGAGCATTAAAGGTGGTGGCTTCCTCCTCGATTATCAATTCGCTGATTGGCCGCCCAATCAATTCGTCTGGTTTGTAACCCCACAATTGCTCGGATGAAGGACTGATGTTGGTCACAATCAGTTTTTTGTTAATTGTGCAAATGATGTCTCTGGCATTATCTATGAATGTCCGTTCTCGATTCCTGCCATCCTGAAGCGCCTGCGACATTTGATAATATGCTTTGTTCAATTCGACGATTTCATCGTTGCCGGTCATAGTGTCTATCGGCAGCTCTGCGGATTTCTCGAGAGCCTGAATGTTGCTTCGCAGTCTACTTATTCGCGTCGAAATCGTATTTGTGAAGAAAAAGGCAAGCAGAGTGCTCATCACGACGTTGGCTCCAAAACCAAAAAAGATCACGAACTTCAAGGTCCTTTTCAATGTTTCGCGACTCTTATGGTATTCCTCCTGCTTCAAAAAGGACCTTTCAAGCTGCTGTTCGAGCTCTGCCATGTACTGACGCGACAGCATTTCCAGTTCGTATTGAACTTCGATTTCTTTGACAAGGAGCAAACCATCGCGCCCCTGATCGACAGATGCTTTCATGGCATCCAGGAGCTTGAAAACTCGCTGGTGCAGCAATTGCAAGTGATCCATGTTCAATTCCTCTGAAGCATCTAGTGGCTTAAACAATCTAAGTCGCTCCATTGTGCGCTCTATTTCTTGTCTTGCGCGTGTATAGGATTCGGCCAGTTTTTGATCAGACGGGTTAGTAGCATAACGCAAACTGATGAGAACTGGATCTAATGCGTGCGCACAGAGCGTGTTGACGAGAGTGTTAAATTCCTTCGCTCGAGCTTCACGGGCGGTATCGAGATGCTCTTCATTTAGTAAGTGAGAGAACACAAAAAGTGTAATAAGATTGAGCAACAATGGTACGGCAACCATTACCAACCCTTTTGCTGAGATTTTTAGACTCATAAATACCAGGTGCTCTTGAGTTGATCGGGGACACTACTCTGCCGACAGATCTGAATGGAAACTTGCGCGCCTAAATCTTTGAAAAGCGCACACTGACAAAATTTCGAACGCGCACTCTCGTCCATCATCACATAGTTGAGTGGATCGAGTCTTTGCCTGCTGCAGACGCTGCAGTTATTGACGTTCGGTGTCTCGGACATTGAATTACAAATAGGTTAGCGAAGAACCATTAGTAGTTTAACAGAAGCTGTTTGTCGCGCGGCGTGACAAACAGGGACTGATTTAGATCGAGCTACTACCGATAGTTTCTGCAACTCCTAATCTTTCACGTATGGCACTGTGCTTACTGTTTCAGCAACAGTTACTTACGAAGCGGCCATCGCCAGCAACGGGAAGCCTGCCGACGAGTAGAAAGAACCGATTCGTGAAATGCCTTGGGCAGAACTGAAGAAGCGCAGAAAGTGCAAAGGCTTCTTGAAAGCACCAGCACTGATGCAGCTGACAATTAGTTTCTCAGTCAGCGACCGAAACGACTGAAGAAGTACTGAAAGTACAAAAGCTTGTCAGTGCGGGTCCTTCAGGAGACCATGCCAGCGTAGATGGTTGAGATGCACATTTACATCAACATCGCGTAGCGATCGCCTTTAGTGCGGACGTTTTTCGGTTGACCTGCGACTTCGTCGAATTCGACTTCGAGTCCTTCAAGACTGGCAATGTCTCGAGACTTTATGTCATCGAGGCGCGCCGACAGTTGGCGATCCGCAATTGGCATTCGAACTACTTTGCCTTTGGCGTTCGTGAATTCAACTTGCAGAATTTTTTGTTTGACTACAACGAGCTTTCCAGAGGTGGCCATTTTCAATACCTGTTCGACAAAACTTTCCTGAATGCTACCACCTCTTCGTCTTCGAGAGAGCTATTCTTGAACTTCTCTATATTTTGATGGACGAACTGTGTGACCGTTCTGAATTACCACACAATACGCGGCTAGACAAATCTGCGAGTTCTTGAATCGGCATGGCATGCGTTTTCACAGTATTGATACCTGTGTTCAGTGGCTGTAGTTAGAGTTGTGAGAAGATAAGATGAGGTATATGAACGGATCGATAATGCGATCTGGACATTTTTGTCACAACAAATCGGCAGAATCGTGTAGTTGGGCGAAGCCGGGGGAGGAGCTAACAATGACCACGAATAGTTTCAAGCACGCAGATCAGCCTCAGAGCGCACGTGCGATTGAGGGTGGAGCGGATCTCTACGAACAGTTAAACATGATGGAATACAAACCAAATACCGCCAATAGTGTCGCGTTATGCAGTTTCCAGATCGATGAGTCGGAGCCCAAGGGAGCTGAGAAAAACAAGGCTGGTCATGAGGATACGAACAAGAAACACGGCACCGAAAAAACAGAGAAGACAAACGACAAGCTCGAAGCACCTGAAGGATCAGCACGGAAAAAGCGATTCGAGTTTGAACAAGCGATCAAGAAAGCAGACGAACAAATGCCGGCTAAAGACTTCGAAAAGGCTATTGGAGAACTGCATTACTTGTCACTCTTGGCGAAATCGGAGGATTCTCGGTTTGAACCAAAGAAAGGGTTGTCCCAAAATGACACCGAACTAATAGTCAAAAAGCAGACTGAACTCGCTACCGCAAGGAACGAACTAACCGGTAAGATTGTCGCTCCGATTGAAGCGCGCATGCGCTACGCACAATTCCTCGCGGACTCCGGAGGATTCTCGGAAGCAGAGAAAGTAGTCTTAGAAGCAAAAGAGCTTGCCGAACGATTCACCAAGCCCGCGAAGATTACCGAACACGTCCAGGTATCGCCGCTTGAAATTGAGAGACAGGGGCTCAGTACAATGTACACATTAGCATTTGGAATGGCACGACCGAAAGGTGGGCTATTCCCCCTTGGAGATTCGTTGATGACTACCAATGTTTTTCTTGCAAAGCTCTATCTAGGCGCCGATGTCGACTGGAGCAAAGGTGTGCCAAAAGAGATCGGAGACGCGAGATATTTTGATCCGGTAAAGGCATTCGATGCAGTTGAGAAGGCGAGACAGGCTGCAAAAGATACACGTGGCTTTGACCCCCTGAGTGACCGCCCAGTCGATGGACCACAAGAGATCAAGAATATGTACAATGCCCTGGACAAAGTTTTCAAAGACCCAGCGGCATTCAAACTGTCGGAGCGGAAGAACTCTGATGGACAGAAGTTTGATCCAGAACGAATCAAGGAAATTGGCGAAAAATTCGGAAAACTGAAACAGGACCCTCTAAACACAGCGTTAGATCTGGACTCGAACGCTAGACTCAAATCGCTAATCCGTGAGTCAGCATTGATGGGCTTGGGCGCGGGAGGGTTCGCTCGCCCCAACCCCTACAAAAAACCAGCAGAACCACCAAAACAACCGGAGAAACAAAAGTAAGGACTTAACTCCTTGATTCTGACGGTTGGATCAAGTTCTTGACGGTTGGATCAAGTTCTGCAATCTTGGTAAAATTCGTCAAAACAAGCAGCTTTGGTTAACTATGGCAGGGGGCATCGATGAAAAAGGCAACGCAGGCAGATATTCTACAGGGATTCAGGACGTAGAGGATCTGATCTCCGATCTGCAGCAAGCTCTTGCCAAACCGAATCCGAGCTTCCTGCCGCCACCGTCTAGCGGTTACAGTGAAGCTTTAAGAATTCGGTCGCTGCGCTTTCGTTTCACAATTAAGCAAGGAAGTGCAATCTTCATTCTCGTCTGGCTCGGTCGCGAATTCATCAGTGTGTGGAACCTAGAGAACTCAAGATGCACATAGTGGTGACTGCAATTGGAAGCGCCGGCGATATTAACCCCATGCTCATGCTGGCTTGTCGACTCAAAGCGCGCGGACACGCGGTAACGTTCATAGCCAACGGCTTCTTCGAAAGAAAGGTTAGAGCGGCTGAGATTGAATTTTGCGCCCTGGGCGAAGCCGAACTCTATCACAAAGCCACTCTAGATCCTGACCTGTGGAATCCGCGAAAGGCTTTCAGCGCAGTTTGGCGATACTTGAACGAAAGCCTGCCACTCAATCTCAAGCTGATCAAAGAAAACCTCCAGGAAGACTCTGTTCTTGTAGGCTCGACTATTGCCTTCGCGAGTCGTATTGCCCAGGAGAAATTCGGAAAGAAAGGATCGACGGTTCATCTTGCACCAAGCTGCATTATCTCTGGCTGCGAACCAATGTCGATGCCTGGTATTTCGTTCTTTCCGAACCTGCCGCTGCCGATGCGACATGCCTTCATGTCTGCCATAGACCAGATCTGGTTGGACGGTGTGTGTAAAGACGATCTGAATTTATTTAGAAAACGGAACGGTCTTCCGCCTGTCAACAGCGTCATGAAAACATGGATGCATTCACCTGATCAGGTTATTTGTGCGTTTCCCACCTGGTATGCGTCTCCCCAAGATGACTGGCCATCAAATACGGTTATGACTGATTTTTGGATCTACGATAGACCGGAAGACCAAAAGCTTACACTCGAATTGGAAGAATTTTTGAATGCTGGAGACTCACCAGTAATTTTTACAGCAGGCTCGGCAATGGTTCAGGCGAGAAGACATTTCGAAACGGCAATTGCGGCGACGAAAAAAGCTGGAATGAGGGCTGTTCTCGTATCGGCATATCCGGAGCAAATTCCTCAGCCTCTTCCATCGGACGTCTTTTACGCCCAATATGCACCATTTGCGGTGCTGTTTCCTCGGGCATCAATCGTGGTGCATCATGGTGGCATAGGAACAAGCGCGCAGTGCCTGGCTGCTGGCATACCCGCGATGGTTACTCCATTTGCTCACGATCAATTTGACAATGCCTACCGGCTCTCAAAGCTGGGTGTAGCTAATCCGATGTATAAGATAGATTCGGATAAGTGGGCACGTTCGTTGTTGGACCTCCGGAAACGCGAATCGGTTGCAACTGCGTGCCACAGAGCAAAAACCTTGATTGCAAATGCTCCGTCCGCGCTGGGTCTGGCGGCGCATGCGATAGAAAGGCTTCAGTCTTGAGTTATTGCTTTACGAGCCTGAACCACAGCCTTATCGTATTCACCGGAATCTGCCAGCAATACGGAGCGATCGTTGAATTCGTTTGCGCGCTCCCAATCAGCTTTATTCCCCTTCCCGGGGAATTCGTCTGCCGCACCAGCAGGCAAGAATGATAGTACAAGCAATGTAGTTAGCGTCAGCAATGAAACCATGCGAGTCACGATCCACCTCATCTATGGGTTTGTCAATAATCCTTTGTACTCATATCTCAGTTTTGCACCAATTGAGCGCGCTACTAGACCCACTTGAATAGAGCTGCTCTTTTTCATCGTCGAAACCGAGCGCGCCTGAAGTTGGCGACAACGCAGCGGCGATGGCGCAGCTGAACAATGTTAATTGCAAAGCCGCAGGTATTCTAATCATGTACTCAAGCTCCGTGTTGGATTCGTGATAGCGCTACTGTGCAAGAGATTCAATTGATGTTCGGAAAAGCGAAGCGGGTTTCGTTTGATCGTCAGTGTCCGAAACCAAAAGCAGATTTATGTTTCCACCTTCGATAGAAACGCTGACTCCTTCAAGTTTATTTCGAC
>CAZISK010000425.1:0-7077 GCA_964541355.1 uncultured Candidatus Obscuribacterales bacterium | reverse complement strand
CGGCGGCGGTGGCGGCGGCGGCGGCGGCGGCGGAGGTGGAGGAGGAGGTGTCGGAGGCGCCGGCGGCGGTGCCGGCGGCGCGGGCGGAGGTGCTACCGGCGCGGGATTCGGAGCCGGATTCGGAGCCGGAGCCGGATTTGGCGTCGGATTAGGATTGGGAGTTGGATTCGGATTCGGGGTTGGAGTTGGGTTGGGATTAGGCGGCGCGGGCGGAGGGGCCGGTGGAACGGTAGGTGGAGGTACCGGAGGCGGGGCCGGTGGAACGGTAGGAGGTGGTGCCGGAGGCGGAGCCGGTGGAACGACGGGCGGTGGTGCCGGCGGTGGCACGTTGGGCGGCGGCGCCGGAGCCATATTGTTGGAGGCCTCGAACGGCACACCCAGAATCGGGTAGGTGTAACTTCTGCCGAACGAGTATAAGCCGTTCTGCATATGAGCACCGAAAAAACTTATCGGAATCGGCAATCGGATCGTGTTGCGGGCAGTCACCACTACATACGGTGATCCGCTTGGCGGGTTCGTACCGTTCGGGTTGGTGACAAACTGAAAATCGTTGGCTGCGATTTTCGGCTGCGTTACGAAATAACCATCGGTGTTGTAGGCTTTGGCCGTCTGTTGGGCCGCCTTTAGTCCGTCGGAAGCAGAGCTGGTGCCCGCTGCGGCTCGGCAAGAGTTGCGTGCCACTTGATCTAGCGTTGTGTATCCCCAGAGGACTATTACAAGATTGAAGACCAGGACGCTGAAGACAACTAAAAGAAGTGCCACCACTGCCAGTTCAATAGTTATAGCGCCGCGATAGCTGCGGCTGTTTTTGTTCCTGTGATTCACTTGTCTCTGCCCTTGCAAAACTGCTTACCTGTGATTCGGGTCGTATGGTCTACTCATTGCAATACCACGAGACTGCGTGCAATCGTTTGAAACGCCTGTCTCAATTGAGAGGAGGTTTGAACAGAAATGTAGATCGCTCCGTTGCCGGATTTATACGCGATCCCCTGTCCGGTGCCGTTCTTGCCGTCACCTAGCAACTGGTCCTCTGCTGGTTTTACGTCAGGATTTTGGGAAAGACCGATTGTGTATATCGGAATTCCTTTACTGCGCGCGTAATCGGCTTGTGAGAGCGCCGCCGCAGATGCGAGTGCTAAAGTGCCACCAGGCTGGTTCGGTACACCATCGGTGAACAAAACAATCGCACGTTTTGCACCGGGTCGGAATTTGTTGACGTCGATCAACTCGGCGATTGCTAGCTGGAGTGAATGGGCGATATTTGTCTTTCCGGTGGGTCCGAGCGGCGGCGTGTTGGCGGTACCGTTGATAGCGTCATTCACTTGTGTATAGTTGGACTGACCTTGATCGAGCGGTATTAGAGGCACAGGGAAGATGCCTGTACCGCCGCCCGCGTAGTTGGAGTCGATGCTGCGGTTGGTGCCGGACCACACTCCGGTTGAGCTCGTACCGGCGAGATCTGCAAACGTAGACAGACCAAAGTGACCGTTGCTCGATACATTCATGATGTAGAAGAATTCACTGGCGGCGGTGCGGCTCGCAGCGATTGGATCGGCGATACTTTGCACCTGATTCCAATAGGCATTATAGTAACCTGGTTGTGGAGTTGCCAAATTCGGATTGACCGCGCCGCCCCCCTGGCTCTGTTGCAGAATGGCGGTGCTTTCCAGATTGCCGCGGCTGGCTTCTACGCAGGTCTCGATGTTAGGGAAGGCAAATCCGCCCACATCAGGTACCTGCACGACCATATCGGTGAAGCCGTTGGAATAGGCGTGCGGATCCAGTCCGTTACCGTTGAGTAGTGCTGTATTTGTCGGATCGAAGTTGCCGGGCGGCCAGCCTTGCTCCGGTACCACCGAGCCGGCCGGATACTTTGTCAGAGCCGCCGCCAGGGGTGCCGGTAAGCTTCCTGGCGGATAGGTTACCTGATTACCCCGCAATCCGCTGATATTGTTGGGCGAAGGGAACGAGCCCTCAGAGAAAATCTTAGGAGACTGGTTGGATGGTGACGGGTAGGCCGCGTAAGATAAGTTTTGCGGACGCAAACAGTTAAGCCCTGTCCCCGTATTTGGTGGCAGCGTCGCGTCGTAAATCTTTTTGTTCTCTATCGTTGTATAGTCGACATAGTTGACCGCCGGATTCCAGAAGCGCCTGACGAACTTACAGGGAGTTTGATCGTCCATCGATCCAGAAAGGTCATAGCACAGGATGATGTCGAGTCTCGGCAAGCCACCATCGGAAAACGCACTGACAGTAGCCGCCGGCATAATTGGTAGGATCGCGGAAGCGAAAATTGTCTTGGCCGTGTAATACGAAGTTACTCTGATCGTGGTGGCAGATGGACTTCCCGTGGGCTGCGGATTGCCGGTCTGGTCGAGGAGTTGCATGTTGAGGATGGCATGGTAGAGGGGGGGATTCGTGCCGACGACACCATTGTTGGCATTGCAGGTGACGTTATTGTTGTTGAAGTTGGTCTCGAGAATGCTGTTCTGTTTAAAAGTTTGATTGGCTACTTGCATGGCCAGATCTTGAACTTGCGCATAAGTCATGTTCTGGGGAGAGCTGGCAAGGGCAGCCGTTCCTGCCAGGGCCGCTGCATCGGTGACGTTCTTCAATTCAGTTTGCGCAAGAGTAATCCTGCCAATCTCAAAACCGACTAACGCCAGCGGAAGGACGACAAAAAAGGCGATTACAAGTACAAGGGCAATCGTGCTCACACCGCGCGCCGATCGCCGGAGTTTGCGCCGAAGATGCGAACCAGACTGCTGCTGGGCGATACTTGTTGCGGCACTTACCCGCGACTCCGAAATACAAGAACTGAAAGGATCTCTGCGCATACTATCTGTTGCTCCAGGCAGTTGTTTGGCCATAGCGAATACTCCGCTATCTCGGGCCCCTAAATGGTAACATCATCGAATTGTTTCTATAAGAAAATTGAGGACTCTAGTTGGTCAGTCCGCTTGGATTCTCGAAATAGGATACATAAGCTACAGTCAATGGATATGGTTGCGTCAGTCCTGGAATACTCATACCTTGCCAACCGCCACCGATATGCAATAACGGTTCTACCTGTCCTGCAACAACCACACGGGCAAGATAGACGTTCTGGCTTACCTGTACCGACCCAGCCGCGAGAGGCGCAGTCTTGACTTGAGTAGAACCGGGTCCTATTGGTTTTACCAATATAGAAAAAGTTGGTGTTCCAGAAATGCCATTCCAAGTGGCCGCATCATTATTGAATACGGTATTTACGGTTGTTTGTGCTTGCGTGAAAGACCTAGCACGAGCCGCCTTCATGCACGAGTCGATGGCTGCATGGTAGAGGAAAAACGATCTGGTAAACATGGATGCCAAAATGATCAGCGGTAATCCGATACCGATGAATAGTAGATATAGTCCGGCTGGCATCTCTGCCAGCAAGGAGCCGTTGCTTCGTCGTGTATGTTTCGATTTGGTTCTTTTAGTATTCATTGTTCTCCCCTCTAGTAACCCCAACCTTTCGCCATATCCCTGAAGCCCAGTGTTGCCAACGGTTTTTATGCCAGGGTGGAAAATCACCAGCGTCATTGTCGATCTCGATGCGTGAAGTGTTGGTGAAGCGAACGTGAAGTCAATGTGAAGACGCTCGACTTCACGCAGAGTTCACGCTTGCTTCATGCCAACTTCATGTTCACTTCATGCCGATTTCACGCTGTCTTCACCATCGCTTCACGCTCAATGAAGACAATGTTGTTCAAGCGGAATGCAAGGCGGCGTCCGAGAAGGGGTTGGGTAGATCGTATGAACAGCAAAGTCATTAATAACGGTTCAACAAGCAACGAAACCGTAGCGCACCAAACGAAACTATTCGACCAAACATCTATATACTGCGGACGGTTCAACGAACAAAGAGCGCTGGACAGGCTGCGTGCGAAAGACAGTCTTACCAAAGTCAACAAATTGAGTAAGAAAGATTTGATTCAGTTAAATGATGAGCAGCGTTGGGACCGCGTGTTCAATCCTGAGACCGTCGTTAGCGAAAGCAAGCTGAAGGCGTTCAAGCAAGATCTTCACATAGCCAAGAAACAAAAAAGATCTACAGGCTTCGTGAAAATGACGAAAAAGGCTTTCGGTCCTGCTTCAGTTCCGGTGATATTTGGAATTGCGGTCGTCACAATGATCGTGACACTGGTAGCGCAGATGGAGTCACAAGTATATGCCGCTCAGGCCATGGATCTAATGGCTAAGGGTGACAACGATAAGGCATATACTTTCCTTCATAAGTCGTTGATTTTCAATCCTTACAATGTCGTGTCGAGCTTCCAATCCGGTCGCATCGACGAACGTCGCAGAGAAAGTCAGGCGGCTTATGCGCATTTCGAGAGAGCTCTCAAAGTAGATCCAACCAATGTCAAACTTCTCGATCACAAAGGCGCACTGGCTATCAAATTGAACCGCTACGCGGATGCCGCGGCTGCCTATACCCGCCTCGTCAAGATGAAAAACATCAGAAAACAGCTGCACTATTACGGAAATCGAGCTGTTGCTTTCTCCGCATTGGGTCAATACGAAAGAGCAATCGACGACTACACCGCGTTGCTGAAGATGAAGAGAAGAGACAAAGATGCTTTGATCGGCCGTTCGTTCTGCCACCTGCAAATCTCTGAACACAATGCGGCCATTGCAGACCTGGACAGAGTTCTTGCAATCAATCCAAATGAGTATGAAGCGCTGGTGCTGAAGGGATGGGCTAATCAAACGCTCAACAACTACGAAGAAGCAAAAGCCGACTTCGAAAAGGCAATCGCTCTTCAACCGAAGAAAGAAAGAGCGCGTATCTACCTTGCCCACATGTATAGACAACAAGGAAACAGCAAGGCTGCAGTACAAGAGCTCGACAAAGTAATCGCTGTCAAACCGGATGCGCGTGACGCTCACGTCCTGAAGGGTCAACTTCAATTGGCGCTAGGGCAGCACCAAAGCGCTGTAAGAGAATTCAAAATTGCCGATACGTTAAAACAAGAAGAAAACTATTTCTCGCTTCTCGAACGCGCAAGAGCCTCATTCGGCGCTGGCGACAACAATGATGCTCTGAGAAGCTACAACAAGTTGATCGCGTTGAAACCGGATCAATCGAAAATCTATTTCGAACGTAGTGAAGTCAACGGAGCGCTTGGTAAATTTCAAAACGGCATCAAAGACTTGGATAAAGCGATCGCATTGTATCCTTACTACACTCGAGCAATGCTCAAAAAGGCTGAATTTAACCATCGACTTGGCAATAATGTATCGGCTATCGCTAATTATAATCAGGCAATCAAATCGAGCCCACGTGACAGCGCTCCGCTCGTTGCTTTCGGCAAATTCAATCTTGAGATTAAAAACTATGTGACTGCCAAAGAGTGCTTCGAAAAAGCAAGCAACATCAGCAAGAAAGATGAAAATGTCAGACAACTTATTGCTACAGCTGATCAATCTTTGCGCAAACTGGTAGGAGCCAAGGTTGTCATCGATACGGGCGCTCTAAGCGCACATGAAGTGGCCGAAATCGAAAAGTCCAGCTTCAATTCCCTGATGCAAAACGGCTACAATGCCGCTAAAGCTCGTAAAGTCAACTATGCTGTCGCGGCGCTCGAGCAGGCGGTTCGTCTACAACCGAACTCGGCTGCAGCCCGACGCTATCTAACTTCGATTCTTATTCTGGCCGGTAAGCCCTCGCAAGCCGAAACTCAAATGGCTGCGCTGGCTCAAATTGGTGCTGGCGAAGCGAACGATAGCCTGCAACTGGCAAATGCCTACAGAAAGGTCGGCAATTGCGAAATGGCCATTGTTCATCTCGAACAACACATCGCTAAGAATCCTACAGATGTAAACTCGTTGGCTGACCTCTCGGATTTCTATGCCTCTACCGGTAACACCGAGAAAGCTATTGATATCTGCTATCAAGCGATGACAAAAACGACTAATCAAAGCAACTATGCTAGGCTTAAGGAGCGTATGCTCTCCCTTCAGGAGTCTGAAGCTCGCGGACTTGAAAAGAGAAGAGCAGTGCAAAACAAAATATCTGTGGACACACAGGGATAATGTACATGACGGGTCGTCCGTACAAGCAAGTTTTTCTGTCCATCGTCACCATAGCGTATATCTTAATTACGGCATTCTGGCTGGCACCTGACTCAGAGCTGAAGAAGCGAATTGTCGATCCTGTCCGACCTTTCTGGCTATTCTGGCATCTCGATCAAAGTTGGGCTCTTTTCTCTCCTGTAATTCGCAGCATCAATTACCACACCGTCGGCCTGGTTACTTTGAAAGACGGATCGAAGATGATCTGGGAAGTGCCGCGCATGGATAAGCTTGATGTAGTGCGCCGCTTTCAGCACGAGAAGTTTCGTAAGTGGGGAATTGACAGCCTACCCTGGCCGGACCACAAAGAATTCTGGCCGTATCTGGCTCGTTATGTAGGTAAGCGCGTCTACGACAAGGAAAATCCACCGGTACAGTTTTCTCTGCTCCTCTATTGGACCAATATTCCGCCGCCGACGCCGGACCAGTTTGTCTTGAAAGACAAATTGCCGAGGCACACTATTGGTAATCACGTTTTCACGTACAGGTACACTGAGGAGGACTTTCGGTGACCTTTGGAAAACTCTGGCAGTGGTGGTATCAATTCTGGTTCAAACCGAGACCGGTGCAACCGCTTGCCCTCTATCGCATTCTCTTTGGTTTATTAATACTGCAATCGCTCATAATTCACCTGGGCAGCGACTTTCTGACCTGGTACGGGCCGAACGCGATCGTGCCCTTGGATGCTGTTAAACGATACTTCTGGTGGAATGAGCCGCGCTTCGACATCCTTCTGATGTTTCCGAACGAAGATGGATGGTATCTGGCATTTTTCATTTCGATGATTGTGGCTGCATCATTCACGTCGTTGGGTCTGTTTACCAGATATAGCGCAGCCTATGTGTGTCTTGGTTTGATCAGTATGCACCATCACGATCCTTTTAATATCAACGGTGGTGACACATTTTTACGGCTGACCAGCGTTTTCCTGGCTGTCTCACCGTGTGGAGCCGCCTGGTCGCTGGACAATTTCAT
>CAZISK010000424.1:0-7098 GCA_964541355.1 uncultured Candidatus Obscuribacterales bacterium | reverse complement strand
CTTATCCTGTAGCTGAGTTTGCACTTTCGCTGCCGGCGAAGTACAAAGTCCGGCGTCTCACCTCAAAATACTTGTTGAAGAAAGCAGCCGCACCATATCTACCGGAAACGATAATCAAAAGACCGAAGAAAGGTTTTGGCATTCCTGTGGCAAAGTGGCTCAAAGGTGAGTTTAAACCGCTTGTTGACGAGTTGCTCGACGAGAGATACATTCATCGCCAGGGGATATTCCAGTGGAGCTATATCGCGCAACTGCTCAGCGAACACTACTCTTCCAAGGCAGATCGGAGGAAGGAGTTGTGGACGTTATTGATGTTTCAGCGTTGGTGGCATAAGTTCATGCATTCAACACCCAACCAGGCAGGCACTTCGGAGCAGTCGAACATGGTTTTTTCACAACCGACGATCGCACACACTTTGCGTTGAACCTGCGGGTCTTTAGGCGCTGAAAACAATTGTTGTTTTCAACATCCGGCGATCGCTCATAGATGACACCGAAAGGGTACAACTAGGGAACACAGATCGGACCGACCGATCGACCGGCAACAAGTCTTACATCCTTCAACCTGAGACTACTTGATTGAGAACGTCGGGCACCTGTACGAAAGAGGGCATCGAGCTCTACAAAGACTGCCGATTCATCGAGGCGGAACAAGCTTTCGTCGAGAGCATTCGGCGCGCGCGCAACGACAACCTGGGTCCCGTCGAGCTTGCCAGATGTCTCTCTAACCTGGCGTTGGTCTATATCTTCAGGGCGAAATTTCATGATGCGGACATCATTCTGCGCGAAGCATTATCGATCACAAAAACGGACGCCAACGATTCGCTCGAACATGTCTTTAGCCTTTACCTGCGCGCAAACCTCTACATGGAGCAAGAGTTCTACGACGAGGCAAAGGGCGATCTAAAACAGGCATTACAACTGCTCGGACACGAGCGCGAATTTTGCGCGGCAGAATTATGGTTCAAGCTGGCTATGACATATCTAGCAACTGGTGAATTGGCAAGAGCGACCGATGCAATAGACAGCTTCAGCAACGCCTCGACGAGATGCCTGGAAGAAAGCAATCGCATAGATCTCGATGAAGCAACCGGAATTGCTATCTTCGCATACGACTGGCAAAAGGATGGTCCGGTCTGCCAGAAGACGAAATCGACGGAAGCGACAGTTAGAGAGTTGATACTGAGAGCAAAAGCAAGCGTGCTCAATCCGCTGCGCGCGAAATCGTTGGCACTGCGAGCAGTTGAGCTGGGCCAAACACTCGGAGATCACTTTCAGCTCGCGCTTGCGTACACCCTCGCAACCAGGATTGGACTCTCGATGACCGACCAGGCACACGCGACGAGCTGCTGCAAGAAGGGACTCGAGCTCTTCACCCGCATGTTAGGGAATACACATCCGTCATTAACAGCCCATCTCGGGATGTCAGCTCGATTGACTTTGTTCACTAAGAGTCTTCCCGAATGCGAAGAGTTAATGGGTATGCTGACACAAATTGCAGAAAAACACTTCGGTTCGGCGCATCCAACCTACGCCCAGTATCAACTGCTTCGCGCTAACGTACTTCCGTTTTTTCAACCTGGATGTATTGATTTGAGAGAACAGAAGCAAAAGCTCGTCGAAGAAGCGTTTCAAACGTTGCTCAACACGTTGGACAACCATCACAGCCAAGTGATCACCTGTAAAGTGACGATGGCGGAACTGCTCATGCAAAATGGCGAAGCAGAACAGGCGGCACTCCTTCTCAGAGAAACTCTGGCAGACACTGTAGGCAGTGACAAGATAACAGCCAGTTTCAACGTAATGATGATTGTCAACTCCTTGCTCGCACTTGCAAGTATCAGCGGCGAAACCGAGCAAAAGGACATTATTGCCCTCACACTCCACACGGTTAACTACCTGGATGAGTCCAACGCTACCGCCGAACAGCTTGTTCACTTGAAGCGACAGAAGGCCGATTTTTTCAAGAAACTTGGAAAGTTTGCCGAGGCAGAGGAACAATTGCTTGAAGCAGTGAGAATTTCTAGGACAACGGATGCGCACGTTCACTTTCGCTGCCGAGAGGAGCTGATTCAGCTCAATTACGAAACCGGGGAGTTGGAGAAGGCACACGATAGGCTGGCGCAGACGAAGATCGTCTGTCACGCCGACAAGTTGCGCTCAAAAGCACAAATGGCGTATATACTGCATGCACTCGAGAAGAAAGAGGAAGCAGAAAGTCTTGCGATGGAAACGCTGAACGAGTCCAAACAGATTCTTCCAGACGGTGCCGAACCCTTCGTAAGAAGCTTTTCTCTTTTGATGGATATCTATTTGTCACAAGATCGGCTGGATGAGGCGGTTCGCATAGTTGGGCTCTACACCGATTACTCAGAGTACATCGGTCCGGCAAGCAGAGACGTGATTCCGATCTCGCAAAGATTTCTCGCCGATGCATATGCGGAGAAGAAAGACCTGCGCGCGGAAGAGCTCTATATGCAGGCTACGGCCCGAGCCGAGGAATCACGAGGCGCGTCACCTCATGTTCTCGACGAATGCCTGGTGTCATTTTCGGATTTTTACAGGGTAAGCGGTCAGTTCGACCGTGCAAGAAAACTCTTGGAACAATGGTTGGACCTTAGAATCAGAGTTAACGGGATGGAAAGTTTTTCAACGGCAGTGGCGATGATCAACCTGGCTGAACTCAGTTCTGAAGTAGATCCCAATAAGGCACTTGATCTAAGCAAACGCGCAATCGAAATATTCGATAAAGAGAATCTCGAAGACAAACAATTCTACTGCGAGGCTCTGCGAATACGAGCTCACATTCTGGAGCGGTCCAACTTTTTGGAAGAGGCTAAAGAGCTAATCGAAAAAGCCAACAAAACCGCCGCGACCGAAGATGTCGATAACACATAGCGCCAAAATGATGGCGAGCACACGATGCACGCATGTCCACCCGGAACAAGGCTTGTGTGAACTGGTGGCGCCCTTACGTTGCACAAGGTAGGCGCGGGAGAAAAGCCACTTGCGAAGGTGGAGCGCTTTCTGTACACGCGTAAACCGATATCGGTTGAAACCTTCTGCAAAAAAGGCGTCCCTTCGTCCAGGGACATACGATCCCGAAACGCCCGCCTCTACCGAGATCTCCAGCACTTTCGCAACGTTTTGAGATCGCGAACAAATTACAAGAATGTTAAAAGCGACCAAGTTGTCAAGAAGTTGTTGCAGAATGGAAAGATTGAAATTCCTGAGCGAATCTTCCCGGTAGGTGAATTTACTGATGTCATACAAAAGATCCGATTGGAGTACCACGAAGTTGTACCAGACAAAGGAGAAGAAAGCCTCTCCATTTATACTGGTAGCCAGCTTGGCCACCATAACTGGTGCCGGCATAATTACATACAACTGCCTTGCACCACAGCAAGAGGCAGAGAAAAAAGCAGAGGGCACCGCTGCTAGTAGCACCGCGCCGCAGACCACTTATCATTCTTCCGGTGGCTTCCACTTCTGGAATTTCGGGTCGGGATCGTCTGCTACCCCGTCTCCATCAAGGTTTTCCAGTAGCTCGTCTAATGTATCGTATTCGACTCCGGCACACACTTCTACCGTTTCAAGAGGATTTTTCGGCGGTCTCGGTGGCGGACACTTTAGCAGCTTCGGCGGTTAGTTCTATTGCACTCGACGGGCGGATAGCGCCTGGGCAGCATTAGTAAAGTAACGACGTATTAGGTTTGAGTAGCCTGGACGCAGATCTCTGATCTGCGTTCCAGGTGAACTGCAAAGATTGGGTGAAACATGAAATTTCAGCATTTTAGCCCGAGGCACAACTGGCGTGCTCAGGCTAACGAACTAGGCTATCTGTCCTCTCTGCTAGATGATCCTCCCTATTGGATCGAAGCAGCAGAGAAACCGTTTTGCGCTTCAGTTACCATGTTGGAAGTTGAAGGTTTCATCGAAGCGGCAACTGGAGAGCTTGTAGAGCTCGCTCTCGAATGCGTAAATCACGTTTGCACTAGCAGCCGATCAAACGAGCTCTTTGACCAGCTGCGAATTCCAAAGCCTTATCGCGAAGCGATCAAACTTTCATGGGCACGTCACGACCGTTCGTTGTATGGACGTTTCGACTTTGCTTATAGCGACGGCGAGGTCAAACTGCTGGAGCTCAACTTCGATACGCCTACATCTATATATGAAGCGGCAGTTCTTCAATGGTACTGGTACGACGACAACCTAAAATCGGGCGCATTGCCTGAAGGGTCCGATCAGTTCAACTCGATTCACGAGAGATTGATCGACGCCTTCAAAAAGATGAAGGACGTCAAGCTGCTGCATCTCAGTGCATTGTCTGACTGTCCGGAAGACGAAGAGACGGTGCGGTACCTCGAATCGTGTGCCACCATGGCAGGGATACCGACTGATTTTCTCTATGTCTCCCAACTCGGCTTCGATCGAAAAGGTAACCTTGTCGACATGAAAGAGCGGACAATCAACCACTTATTCAAGCTGTATCCGTGGGAGTTCCTGATTCAAGAAGACGAGTCGGTTTACCAGCAGACTGGATCTCGCATCTTCCCAACGCTGATTGAGAACAAGCAATTGAATGTACTCGAACCGGTGTGGAAAGCGATTTTATCTAACAAAGCGATTCTTCCAATAATGTGGGAGATAGCTCCGAATCATCCTAATCTCCTTGCGACATCGTACGACAATCGAGGCAAACTGGCGAAGACGCTTCGCACAGGAGCCTGCGTTAGAAAGCCGATCTTTGGACGAGAAGGTTCAAATGTATCCATCGTGATACCCGGTTCTGAGGATTTGTCCGTCAATCGCGATGGTCCCTATGGATCTGAAGGCTTCATATTGCAAGAGTACCATCCATTGCCATCGTTCGGCGACTACCACTGTGTCATCGGCAGCTGGGTCATCGATGGTCAACCGGCAGGCATGGGCATTCGCGCTGACAAGAATGCCATTACCGGTAATACCGCATGCTTCATACCGCATTTCATCGAACCGGAAGTCAGCGAAAACTCCGGCGTGAATGAGAATTCAGGCAGATCTCTTGCTGCGGCAGGTTAACAATACACTAGGTGTTCAGCGACCTGCATCACTTCACGACTAGCCGATAGCCCGTACCGCGCTGGCTCTCCAGCGTGGCACGGTCGACGGTTTCCAGTTTCGTGCGAATACGTTTGACCAATGTTCGCAACGCATCAAGGGAGGGATTTGACCCGTCATCCCAGACGGATGCGAGGATCTTCTCTATGCTGACGAACTCTCCACGTGCAGAAAGCAGTAAAGTGATCAGAGCTAACTCTTTTGGAAGAAGCTTAATTTCCCTCTGCCTCACAATCAGCAGGCATCGGTTTTTATCCACTCTAACATCGTAATCGTCTGAATCATTCGAAGCGCTTGGTCGAGGACGGCTTAGAAGTGCGCCTACACGCGCAGTCAGCTCACGTATATGGAACGGCTTCGTAAGATAGTCGTCCGCTCCTACTTCAAAACCACTCTCCTTATCTTCGATCTGCGACTTACCTGTCAAAAGTAGTACAAGCGCGTTACCGCCTACTGCTCGATAATTGCGTAATACCTCGAGGCCGCTCAATCCCGGTAGCTGCCAATCAAGAATGACGAGATCGAAATTATAGAAACGCAATCGGTCCTTCGCATCTAAGCCGTTCTGAACCAGCTCGCCGACGTGGTTCTCTTGCTCAATCCAATCCATGAGCATCTCAGCTACAGCGTTGTCATCTTCAACTACGAGGATTTTTGCCAATCTTCCACCCTCTGGCAAATCGATGGGTCACACTGTTTCTGACTAATGTGCGCCACACTCAAGTGCACTGTCTGACACAGCTTGCCAACGCCCCTCCTCACTCCGCAATCTCCCCTTCCAGTTCGAACCAAAAACTTGAACCCTCACCAACCACAGAGTCCACACCAATTGTGCCACCATGTTGCTCGATGAGGCTCTTGCAAATAGAAAGCCCCAGCCCGCTGCCTGCACGCTGGACTCCAGGTTGAGCCAACTGTTGAAAGACTTCGAAGAGTTTCGTCATGTCGTCGGCCGCAATACCCGGACCGCGGTCGCTCACCTCGACCCTGACCTTGCCGCCTCCAACGACGTCAGCCTTGACGATAACATCTCCGCGCACGGGCGAATACTTGATGGCGTTCGACACTAGATTGACGAGCACTTGAACGATCCGATCGCCATCTCCGACGATCATCAGCCGGGGTTGGATCTCCGCCCCCAGCGTAATCTCTTTACTCTGCGCCAGACCGCGCATGGCGATGAATGATTGCTCGACCAGATGACTGGCTAGCCACGGTCTACAATCCAGCTCGAGCTTTCCTTTTTCGATCTTGTCGCTATCAAGCAAATCCGTGATCAAGCGAATCAAGCGCTCCATCTCTACGTTGACCTTCCCGAGTCGGTCGTTCATCTTTTCAGTAAGCGCACCAAAAGCGCCATCCGACATCAATGCCAATGTCCCGGCCACGGAGGTGAGCGGCGAACGCAGATCGTGGCTCACCATCCAGACTATCTTCTGACGCCGATCCTCGGCGTCCTGGCGCTCTTTTGCCGCATCGCGAAAGGCTGCGTCGAGCTCCGCGATTTCATCGCGGCCTTCGACTTTGGCTATCTCAGGTTTATTCTCTCGAAAACTATTGATGTTACGCATCAACTGATCGAGACGTCGCATTGTACTGCGCATCAAAACCAGAGCAGTCGCTATTGCAATGACAATGTTTGTCAGAAGTCCAGCAAAAATAGTATTGCGAAAAACATTTCGCTGTGCCACCGCCTGTGGTTGCAACTCCAGAATCAGCGGAGTATATCTGGCGCTCAACTCCTCGCCGTCCTTCAGAGTATTGCCCATGACCTCGGAAAGCTCTTCTAGATATTCCTTGCTGTCGATAAAATGGGCGAAGTCAGGGCTTTTGGCATCCAGGCGGTACGCTCGGAAAGCATCTTGAAACATCTCGAACATCGCATTGAGGTCTTTGTCGTACTTGTCGATCAATGCCACCGTAGATGGTTCTCCGTCGGCAACCGTTCTTAGAGACTGAATACCTCTCTTGATAGACCGCTCACTCTTCTGAATTGAA
>CAZISK010000423.1:0-7121 GCA_964541355.1 uncultured Candidatus Obscuribacterales bacterium | reverse complement strand
CGATCCAGCCTACTAAATTATTTAGTTTATCAAAAACCAACAAACGGGCATCACCTGTAGTATCGGTTGAACTGCAGGATGCCCATTTGCTTGAGCCGCTCTTGCGGTACTTAGTGGCGTTCGATTCGGCCGCTCGTCGGTGGAATCAGACGGCTAGACTCCGACTTTCTCTGAATATGGTAGTTGTGTACTAGTCACCATGACACGTGCACATCAATGGACGCAACATACCTTGCGGCTGAAAAACATCTGTTTCGGGAATTCCTACCATCGACAACAGAATTTCAACTTGAATAACACCAGCCAGTTGAAACCTGATTGATTACGACAATCCTCACCATGACCGGGTTGTCAAAAGATCAATATGCGCTAGCTCGGTACGACCCGATCGATGATCGCATCAAAATCAATGTGGGAAGGCAGAGTGCCAACGCAATAGCCGTGCTCTCGTTGCAATCGAGTTAAAACAAAGGCTTCTGCATGAGCAGGCAATCCGAATCGCAAGAGCAGGGAGCCTTGAAGCGCAATCGCTACCTTTTCCACAAGAACACGGCTTTGATTTTCAATGGTTGATGATGTCGACGACACCGCCGCTTTTACTTTGACAAGCTCATCGATAACTGCTTCGGCGAAAGTGTCATAAGTCTTGTCGCTTCCTTCAGCAAGACGCAACTCTGTCGAAATAGCGTCAACGACTGCGCTTTCCTTGCCTACAGCTCGAAGCACATCCAGACTGATCACATTTCCGGAACCTTCCCAAATTGAGTTGAGAGGACTCTCTCTGAATAGTCGCGGCATAACCGACTCTTCTACATATCCGGCACCACCCAGGCATTCGAGAGCTTCGGCCGCATGCTGAGGAGCGCGCTTACAGAGCCAATACTTAGCTATGGCGCTGACAATGCGACGAAACGACTGCTCCTCTTCCGAAGTAGACGAATCATAAGCCGCTGCCAGACGGAGCATTAGCATCGTTGCTGCTTCCGACTCTACAGCCAGATCAGCAAGCACATTTTTCATTAGCGGTTGATCGACCAGACGCTTGCCAAAAGCAGACCTCTGGTAACAGTGGTGAACCGCTTGCAGTGTCGCCTGCCTGATTAAGCCGGCGCTTCCAATCACACAATCCAACCTGGTGTGATTGACCATCTCGATAATTGTCGGTACACCACGACCTTCTTTTCCGACTAGATAGCCGACCGTGTCTCGAAACTCGACTTCCGAAGAGGCGTTCGACCTGTTGCCCAATTTGTCTTTCAATCGCTGGATGAAAAAGTTGTTCCTCGATCCATCTTCCAAAATCCTTGGAACCAGGAAACATGACAATCCATCGGGAGCTTGAGCCAGGACCAGAAAAGCATCGCACATCGGCGCTGAGCAAAACCACTTGTGTCCAGTAAGCCGATAACGTTGTCCCGAGCCTCGCTTCGTATCCGCGACAGCTATCGTCGTGTTGGCGCGCACATCGCTACCGCCCTGCTTCTCCGTCATCGCCATACCGAAAGTGACAGCGCTTTTCTGAACACTATTGATGAGCCGACCATCATACTCATTCCCAAAAATTCGAGATTGCCAATGTTCAAAAAGCTCTGGTTGTGCTCGCAATGCCGGTACAACCGAGTAGGTCATCGATATCGGGCAACAGTGACCTGCCTCAGTCTGAAATGCAAGGAACAATAGCACTGCCCTTGCGACGTGAGCGCCGCTCCGCTTTGTGGTCCAGGGAAAATTGTGCAGTCCGTACTCCATCGAAAGCGACATCAACTGATGCCAGGCAGGATGAAACTCGACTTCATCTATGCGGTGCCCGAATCGGTCGAAGGTCCTCAAAACCGGAGTGTTCTTATTAGCCTGATCAGCCCATTGCTGGACCTCAGCGCTACCCATGCGTTCGCCAAAGTTGAAAGCGCGGTCATAAGCCCAGGAGGCATCGTGCCGCCGCAATCCATCAGTTAAAGCCAAGTCTGTAGAAAACAGATTAAAATCAACCAGAGGCTCAGGTTGATTGAACACAGTGTGTGTAAACACCGTGTCTGTATGTGTCCTGGTCGGCATTAGCCTTCACCCTTCACCTGCCAAATAAGCGAAGCAATGATCGTACAACACTTTGTCCTTTGCCGGGCATCTCTCTTGATAGTCGCCGTCCAGTGCTGCCAATTTTGTTGGGTAGATGAAACAGCAACGCATCGGCATTTTGAAACCGATTGGTCGGCTTCTCTTCCAGACATCTAAAAATACAGATCTCTAATTGCTCAGGAATGTTGGACTCGAACTCTCTTTGTCCTTTCTTAGCAGGCTTGGAAGCCGCGCTCTTCTTGGCCGGCGTAATCCTACCTGTAAGGGTCTCGTGCATCAAACAGCCGACCGAGTAGATATCACATCTCTGATCGTGCACGTCAGATAGTAGTTGCTCAGGGCTCCGATACGCAATTGCATTGGCATTCCCTTCCGCATCCGACAATGTCTTCGACACACCAAAACTGACAAGTTTTATAATGTCGCTGCCGTCCTCGTCTTGACAAACAAAGACGTTATGCGGTCTGAGATCTCGATGGATCACTCCCTTGCGATGCGCATAAGAAAGCGCGCCGCATATCTGGATAAATATTCCGAGAGCACGATCTACATCCAGCCTGAGCTCACCCAGAAGATCTGTCAGACGCCGACCTTCTACGATTTCCATCACCACATATAGTGCTCCGTCATCCGATTTTCCGCACGAATATACCTCTGAGATATTGAGGTGTCGCAGGCGACACATCGCCTCTAAATCGCGCGTTAACTGGGCTTCTTCCGCCTGATTTAGCTGGACGAACGGAAAGAACTGCACCGCCAAAACTTTGTCGAATCGACAATCGTAGACCTTGTACGTAACGCTAACTGTATCTCGATCGAGCAACTCGAGGTATTCAAATCTTTCACCTGTCGACGGCACATAGTCTTCCGGCTTTCGCGGAAGCGTCTGCTCCTTCGGAACTGGCGCCTTTGGGTGGGACCCTGTCTTCGTCACCAGACTAGCAAGAACCGAACTCTCGGTTGGCCGTTGATAGCCATCGATGAACGTCATATGCGTTTCCTCCCTAAAAGGGCTTCCTGTCTGATTAGCTGCGGAATATGGTAATTATTGTGCGGAGATACTATCTCGGAAATTGAGACAATCGTATGTCGTGCTGCGTGAAGTTATGGTGAAATACGCTTCGACTTACAATACTGGAAGTCTCGATCTGCTGCGCTAAGTTTGATGGACGTTAGGTCCGGAGCCGGACTAAATGGGTACTTTTCCGGTTGAGAATCATCTGACTCAGGCCCCGCACGTGTGTGCGGAGGGAGTACAGAACATTAGGCCGTTTACCAATTGAAGCCGGAAAATTTATGACAAGGAGAACAAGAATACGAACTAGATGGAACTTTGGGTCGGCTCTCTTTTGATATTCGGTTCATTGATTGTATAGCAGAAAACTGCACATGGCTACAGGAATTTTCCTGCCCCGGCGACTTTCCATTTCGTCACTCACTTACTTCGCTTGAACCGGCATCAGCAAGTACTTGTACTGCTCGTCTCCAACGCCCTTTAGAATCAACGGCTTCAACGAACCAGTCATTTCCAGGCGCACCTCCTCAACAGAAAGCCTCTGAAGAACGTCGAGAATGTATCGCACATTAACGGCAACGTCGAGAGTCTGACCTTCGAAGCGAACCGGTACTTCTTCCTGAGCCCGACCGACGTCCGGTGTGTTGGCTGTGATCTGGAGTGTTTCTTCCTCAAAGTGCATCTTCACCAGATGAGTACGCTCGTCCGACATGACAGATACGCGCTCGATCGCTCTCACAAGCTCTTCACGATTAAAATGGGCTAGATGCTTGAATTCAGTCGGAAAGAGTTCCTGGTAGCGGGGGTATTCACCGCTAATCAATCTCGTAGAGAGAAAATGGTTTTCTGTCTCAAAAACAATTTGACCATCAGCCAATCCAATTCTCACTTCACCGCCGACAACCTTGTCTACGTTCTTTCCATCGTCGGAATTAGCTTTGGTCGAATCCTGGCCATCCATCAATTTGACGATTTCCGTACATGCTTTGGCAGGGATAATCGCTCTCAACGAACCAGCCTTCTCGAGCGTCGCCGTAGCAGCCTTGCCTTCGGTCTCCTTGTCGCCTTCCGTCTTTTGAGCTTGAGCCACAAGGGCGGTAAGCTCTTCTTTTCTATGAGCTAAACGGCTGCCATCAGTGGCGGTGCACTCAAAATTGCCGTCATTCAACAAAATGTAGACACCACCAAGGATGCTGCTCGCATCATAACCGGCAGCAGCAAAGGCTGTCTGCGAAATCGCCTTACGCAAAATCATCGACGGCATGAATACTGCTTTTTCCGGACGAGCATCGGCGACCGTCGGAAACTCGACTGCCGGTAATCCGGTTACATTGAATTTGGAGCGCTTGCAGGTTACGGAAACATCGCAATTCTCCAGATTGACCTGGAACGAAACCAATTCATTCGGCAGTTTCGAAACTATCTCCAGCAGTTTTTTGCCAGGCAAGGTGATTGAACCCTTAGCATGAACAATGGCAGGGACTTTTGTTTGAATGCATAGATCTAAATCTGTAGCTTGAAACTTGAGCGATGTATCATCAATCGACTCGATCAATACGTTGCTCAAAATCGGCTGGACAACTCGTGTCGCAAGAGCACTGGTCACATCCTTCAATGCGCGAACAAGCGTGTCCTTCTGGACTGAAAAATGCATAACGCCACCTCGCCTATATTTCTCGAACAATATATTAACTTCTCTAGAGGCTGGGAACATGAGGCATCTTTAGCAATTAGACTGCTCTGAGTTAAGAATATTCATTGAATAAGGAGTAATAGGGGCCGGCTATTCCTGTAAGAAACCTCGGAAAGCTCCACGATGACAGGATCACTCATGTAGAAAACTTGTGTGCACGAATTTGAGTGTGAGACAAAACTTTTTTGGCATCTGATCGAACTTTCAATCGGCCGACAGCGAGAAGACAACTTTTCTACAGATTGCTTACATCGTCTAAAAGCCGCATTATGGGAGGCATACGCTGATTCGGCAATGTAGAATACAGTACTTTCGGGATCGGATCCCATGAGCGGTATCTTGCATATGTAGCGGGAGTTGATCGAATGAAACTGCTCTTTTGATTATCTTACGACTGGCCTTGAATGCCTAACTTGATATTTTGAGATAGGCGAAGCAAGCGATTCGATCAGCAGTTCTGCTTTATGTTCTCGACCGGGAGTTGTTTCATTCGATAGTAAAAGCGTACAGAAAAAGAGAAGGGTAGTTCAATCGAAGAACCCTGCAAAACGTGCATAAAGTCAGGTATCTTGGAAAATGACGCGTGTTCGACTGGCGAGTCTGATCTTTCCGTTTGAGCAAAGATAAGCAAGATACTGGAGCCGGCAGTGGCTCAGGAAATCGGCAGTAAGCGCTGGTTTTGTCAGCGTGACCAGGAGATGGTTGTTGATAGAAACATAGAGAAAAGTGCCGGCTGTGGCCACTAGCGCTAAGCTATCGCTATTAATCCTTGTCTTTGATGGTCTTGACTGGGCGTGAACCCTCTTCGACTTCTTCTTCCTCGTCATACTCTTCGTCGCTGTGATCGTATTCGTCCGCGTCGAAGTCGTCATCATCATCGACGTCTTGGGATGCGGCTTTATGCTTCCCTTTTCCGGTCTCGGATCCTTCCTCGTCAAGACCTCGGTAGCTTATGACAATGTGTCGATTTTCGCCATCGCCTTCACTGTCGGAAGAGAGTTCCGGAAAGTTTTCCTGCAGATAATTGTGGACCAGTCGTCTGTCATATGGGCTCATCGGTTCTAGATCGAAGCGCTCGGTATCCCCGTTGAGCACTGCCACAGCGCCTTTCTTCGCTTGCTCTTCCATCGTGCGTTTGCGGCGAGCGCGATAATCGAGAACATCGATCACGAAAGGATTGTGGACGAGCATATTGCTCCTGCACATCTGTCGAACTACGAACTGCAGCGACTCCAGCGTCTTTCCGTTCCTTCCGATCAGCATTCTTGCATCATCTGCTTTGCAGTCGATGCGATAGCAAGTAGTCGTTTCGTCCAGCTCCTCTTGGACAACCATGGCTTCGATATCAAGAATTGCCAGGATCTTTTCGAGGTAGCTCTGGGCGTTTTCATCAAAGGTGTCTGCAAATTGGTTCATGGCTTACTTCTTCTTTTTCTTTTTCGATTTGAATTGGTCTACTGAAACCGGTTCTATTCTGCTTCCTGATATATCGATTACGTGTTTTTCCTCTGCTTTTGGTTTGTTACTGTCACTTGAAGCGCCGTCTTCGACTGAACTTGGCTTACTTTTCTTTTTCTTTTTGGTGCCCTTACCAGTGTCCTCTTTCGGCAGATCTTCATCGATTCCCAGCTCTTCAAGTCCCACCAGAGGTGGTGTTGGTTTTCTCATCAACATCCAGGTTTGGAAGGATTGTACGATGTTGGATAGGACTATGTAGATTAACACACCAACAGGCAAAGGGATGAAGAAAAAGGTGCCAGTGGTGACAAGAGGCAGGATTTTCATCGTATCTTGCTGAATCCGTGTCTGCTCGTCCAGTGGCTCATCTTTTGGACGGCTGCTCGACATGGTGAGCTTCTGAGAGAGCCACATGGTGATGCCAAAACAGAGGATCAGACCAAGGGCGTCAAGGTTCTCCGGTTTGAGCAAATCCATTCCAGACGCCACTTTTCCAAGCCCGGTCACGAATCCGAAAGACTCGTTCTTGGCGACACCAGGAATGATTGCCTGAACGACGTACTCGCCTTCTTTCTTGAAAACCGCATGTCCATTCTCGTCGATTGTGGCCAGGTCGTCTGTTACGGGCTTATTGTCTTTGATGATGTTCCAGCCGGCTTTGAATTCCGGGGGCAGCGTGCCGTCGACGGCGCGGATATTGAAATCCATTTCGGCGCCTTTGCCGATTTTGGATTCTCCTGGAAACACGGTCACTTTGGATAGAGCGTTAGTGCCGAGCGCCACGTAAGGAATACTGTCGTTGGAGGTCTCTTTCTTGATTTCCTTGACGTCCTCTGCGACTACGTGAATCGGCACCGGGACGGGCTTGTCGCCGAATGG
>CAZISK010000422.1:0-7122 GCA_964541355.1 uncultured Candidatus Obscuribacterales bacterium | reverse complement strand
CTCCAAACTCCCTCTGCCAAACCCGCTCGAAAAGCGCGTGCACGCTAAATACACGCTCTGGATTACGCATCAGGAATTGGAGCAACTTGAACTCCATGGGGTGCAGGTGAATCACTTTGTCATTTCTTGTGACAGTTCCCGCTACAGTGTCCAGCGCTATATCACCGCACTTTAGCACCCGTTCGCTCCTGAGTGCTGGTCTTCGCAACAGCGCTCTTACCTGAGCAGCCAGATCTGTCAGGCGAAACGGCTTCACTAGATAAGAGTCTGCGCCTGCATCCAGTCCGCGCTGCAGCTCCTCGGAACAGTGATTGGCAACAATCAAGATAACTGGGGCACTACCACCGGTGGCTCTATAGTCTCGAACAATGCTAATCGCATCCAATCCTATCAGTGCTATCTCCAGTATAATTACATCGTATTGGCTTTTGCGCAAGCACTCCAGTATGCGCAATCCATTACTTTCTGATTCCACAGTGCATTGATTCAGCGAAAAGAACTCGACTATGGCATTTGCCAAATCTGTCTGTGTCTCGCCTAGCAACATTCTTGACATATAGACCTCCTGCGGCCGCTTTGGAAGCGAACAACAGGATTCGCTGGGAGATGCCACTATAGTGGCTGGTCTTGGGCACAAAGCCCCTGCTTGCGACACAGCATTCTGTCTCGTTACCTTCATGTTACTACTAGACCGATCGAGCCGCATCATCCAATATGATGATTTGTCTTGTTTGATACTACCAACCTGCTCGTCGGCAAATTTGGTGAATGAAAAAAGTTAGATCCGGTTCCGACGATTCTGTCATCCTCTGTCCAAATGAAATTCAGTCTCAGGGCTTCGCGAAGGAATCACGTGGTATTCACTTCTTCGCCGACAGCAGTCAATTTCCCAGTCCGGAAATTGAAATGATTGCTGGCAACTGAACGATGAAAACACCATAATCCAAATCTCTTCTGTGACTACGCTCATGGTTCAAAGAGCTCACGGGTAATCTCCCATCCACCGAAAGAGGCATTGATGAATCGGCTCAGCGGCGATTGCACTTGCAAGGCTCTCAGACGCCAGATGTTGGTTAATCTGAAGGTACTCCATAGCGGTTCTTTGTTTGCACCACTTGCGGTGCGAGTCCAAATAAATCAAAGAAGGAATGTAAAACTGTCAATCTATTGGACTAGCCGAATATTGTTACTGTCATCCTAGCGGATGGTGCGCGGAGAGCGTTTACAAAGTACGCTAACGACATACACCATTGCACAAGGTTGCAAGCGTATAATAATCTAAAGATTACCGATTTATTCTTCGCGAGATTTGAGCTTTGTCTGATTTCAAGCCGCCTAAGCCGAACAGAGCAATTATCTGGTTATCCGAGCTGCTTCTTCCCATCTACTTGAATCTGGTAGAGCGTGTGTCCTTTGAATTCTTTGAGACTCCCGATCGGCCGGTAGAGTTCTTGAAAGGGAAATCAGCTGTGGTTGTCCTGAATCATTCGGATAGACAGGATCCTCTGCTCGTAATGGCGCTTTCAAAGTACATACGCGAATCATTTTACTGTGTCGCAGCAAGAGAAGTGTTCGACTGGAGCTTTGGTCTTCTAGGCTGGCTGTTTCAAAGGCTCGGCTGTTTTTCCGTGGACCGCGGAACCACAGATTTCAGGTCTATTCATACGATTCAAAAGATCCTGACCGATTCGGATCGCAAGTTTGTCGTGTTTCCTGAAGGTGAGATAACAGGGGACGATCAATTTGTGCACGACATTAGCCCCACGCTTATACACATTTTTCTTAAGGCGCAAAACGAACTCTCCAGCGACGGGTCAAACAAAACAATCTGGATCCTGCCAGTTGGCGTGACTTACGGACTAGAAACGGATTTGCATTCCAGTATCAATAGAACATTGAGTACGATCGAACGGCACCTCGGTATAAAAAACGATTGTGGATCTGATATAGCCCAACGAGTCAAATTCGCTGTCGGCACTGTATTGCGAAATCTTTCCGAACACTATAAGTTTGTTTTGCCGGACAAGCAACCGCAACACGAGCAGGTCCGACTATTAGCACGACATATTTGCCAACGAATTAGCACCTATAGAGGGCACGTGCCAACCCAGGACTTATCAAACGAACAGCTTCTCCATAGCGTGCGCAGTGAAATTTCCGATGAAATCAAATCTGCGAAGGACTCGGCTCGGCATAGAAAAGGTCTTCAGCAAAGTACGCTAAAGATTTGTGGCGAATTCCTTGGCGACTTGGACCGGGTAGAACGTCTTGTTATTGTTCAACGAATCCTAAAACAGAAAACCTCGCCTATCCAGATTTGCCGAGTGACAGATTTCCTTGAAGCCGAAACCTGTGGGCGAATGACAGCAAAAGGGCGACAAAGGGCTTCGGTGTTCTTCGGCGAGCCCATCGACGTGATACCGTATTTGCAAGCATACCAATCCGAAAAGGACGCCGCAATTGATCAACTCCGCGACACCGTACGCGACAAACTTCAGTTGGCTCTCGATAATGCTCATACAACCGTATCAGGTACTTTGTGCAACTCTCGCAGATAATATCGCACCACCTATAGTGCATTCCGCTTTTTCAGGACGGCCAAGAAGTCGGTCTATTTAACTCCCGAGATACAAATATTGAGCTACAATTCCACAAAAAAGGTCAAGGCTTACGTAAACATTGAAGGCATCGTTCAAGGGGTAGGCTTTCGCCCCTTCGTATTTCGCCTGGCTACTGAGCTGGCTCTGGATGGATTTGTACGCAATCGGGGCGGAACAGTAGAGATATTGGTTACTGGTGATATTCAGCGGATCGATCATTTTATCTCTCGATTGCGATCGGAAGCGCCACCGCTTTCAGAGATCGCTACAATGGGCGTGCAAATCAACGACGTTTTAGAAACCGAATCGTATGTCTCATTTACCATTGCCGATAGCGAGCAAGCGATCGCCTCCGGTGTCCAGGTACCACCCGACATAGCCACCTGTCCGGACTGTCTAGAAGAGCTATTTTCTCCGGACAATAGAAGATATCGCTATCCGTTTCTTAATTGCATAAATTGTGGTCCGCGTTTCACCATCATCTTCGATCTTCCGTACGATCGTGCCCAGACCAGCATGAGATGCTTTCCAATGTGCACCAGCTGTGAATCAGAGTACAAGGATCCATTGAATAGAAGATTTCATGCACAGCCTAATGCCTGCGCGCGATGCGGGCCAACGCTGGCTTTTTATGATCCTCGCACGGATGAACCTACATTCGAGTTTGCCGGTCGAAACAACGAAAACGAACTTGCTAAAGCGGTCCGTTGTCTCTCCGAAGGATCAATAATCGCAATCAAGGGTCTGGGCGGATTTCATCTGGTCTGCGACGCCACGAATTGCAATGCCGTAACTCGATTGAGAACGCGAAAGGAGCGGCCGGCCAAGCCCTTTGCACTAATGATGCCGGATATTGAAGCGCTGGAAACATATTGTTTTGTCTCGGGACAAGAAAGCCAGATCCTGACAGGACCGCTAAGGCCGATCGTTTTACTGAAAAGAAGAGAGAAGAAGGATGAGGGTGCTGGACAGAGCATGGATAAAAGAGACAATGGTGGCAACAACCGAGGTGGAGATCTCTCACCGCTGATTGCACCATCAACGGATCTACTTGGAGTAATGTTGCCCTATACGCCGCTTCAACATCTTTTGTTGAACGACTTCAGAAAGCCTCTCGTAATGACAAGCGCCAACATCAGCGAAGAGCCCATTTGCGCCGGCAATCGAGAAGCAGTTTCCAGGCTTGGCACCATTGCCGATGCCTATCTTTTTAACAACCGGGACATTAGCAGTCGTTACGATGATACTGTGACCAGGGTGGTCGGCGCCCGGGAACGGGTGGTCAGGCGAGCTCGCGGGTACGCGCCAAAACCAATAGATCTGCCCTTCCGGGCTCGAATCCCAGTCCTGGCTATGGGTGGTCACCTCAAAAACACTTTCTGCCTTATTCAAGATGACAAAGCGTACCTGAGTCAGCATATAGGTGATCTAGATATGCTCGAAACCGTCGATCAATTTGAACGAACGCTCGCCTGTTTCTTGAAACTCTTTAGAATCAATCCGGAAATTGTGGCAACCGATCTACATCCCGACTATGCGTCGACCAGGCTCGTCAATCAATGGATTTCAGGGCATCAGCCCGCACCATTTGATATCAGCAAGATAACCCACCGCGTATCGGTGCAACATCATTTCGCTCACATCGTCAGTTGCATGGCAGAGAACGGGCTGAACGGGTCTGTAATAGGCATCGCTTTCGATGGTATTGGATATGGTGCAGACGACAAACTCTGGGGTGGCGAATTCTTGCAGTGCAGCTACGAAACATTCCAACGATTGGCCTGCCTGAAAAATGTTCGTATGCCAGGTGGAGTAAAAACTATCAGGGAGCCCTGGAGGATGGCTTTGAGCTATCTGAGCGGCTGTAACTCTTCGCCAGAAGCGATCGAATCAATTAAACAGCGATTGATTCAATCGCACGGAGAGCAAAGTGTTTCTATTGTATTTTCCAAACTGGCCTATTCTTTGACCTCTCCTGAGACATCCAGTTGTGGTCGCCTGTTTGATGGCGTTGCCAGCTTGCTGGGGTTGTGCGACAACGCGATGTATGAAGGACAAGCCGCCATCATTTTGGAGAGCGAAGCCAATCTATTTGACAATCACACAATTCTACCTTCATATAGTTGGCAATCAACCACCAAAAAGCAGGAAGTAGGAGATCTAATAGAGATCGATACAAGCGCCATCATAGACGGTATCATATCGGATCTGAGCGAAAAGCGATCAGCGCCATTCATAGCGGCCAGATTTCACGAAACCATTGCACAAATGATTTGCAGTATCTGTATTCGTATTAGAGACGAGCGCAAACTCAATACCGTGTGCTGCTCAGGCGGAGTCTTCCAAAATGAACGTTTACTCAGCCGGGCCACCTCGCTTCTAACAGATTATGGATTCGCAATCTACAGCAACTCCTCAGTGCCGGCAAATGACGGCGGCCTGTCGCTGGGACAGGCCGTGGCAGCACTAGCCAAAGTAGGCGCGCTGGGGAAAATTTAATTTTCGATACGCGGTTGCTCACTTGTTTATCTCCAAACTAGTAGAATTAACCTGTCAGCTTCACCGTAGGATTCGATCAAATGTGCCTCGCCGTTCCAGGTCGAGTAGAAGATATTTTTGAGCAAGATGGACTGACAATGGCTAAGGTCGATTTTTGCGGGGTTAAGCGCGTCACCTGCCTGGCATACACACCGACAGCGACAGTCGGCAACTACGTACTGGTTCACGTGGGATTCGCACTCACTATCATCAATGAGAAGGAGGCGAAGGAGACCTACGAGATGCTAAAAGTGATGGGAGAGCTTGGCGAGTTCTCAAGCAGCGAGCTTTAGCCGACATGGACTTCAAGACAACACAAATTGAGCAGAGCAAAATATGACCTCCACACCCACAACGATGCGACACTCGGCCTGGCTTAGCGACTACAGAAAGAAGGTGGTAAGCTCCGAGGAGGCCGCAAGTCACATCAACTCAGCTGATCGAGTCTATATTCAATCACACGCAGCAGCCCCACTGCCGATCATCGAAGCGCTGGTGGCGCGTTCCAAGGAGTTGAAAGGTGTAGAGATTTTCCATATTCTCACGATGGGTCCAGCCCAATACGCCGAGGCACAATATAAGGACTCCTTCCGGCTACATGCCCTATTCATCGGTCCTAACGTGCGAGGAGCCGTCAACGAGGGACGAGCCAGCTATACACCGGTCTTTCTTAGCGAAATACCTGGTCTATTCCAGTCCGGCCGACTGCCGCTAGACGTCTGCCTGCTCCAGGTTTCCGCGCCGGATAATCATGGCTACTGCAGCTACGGCGTATCGGTCGATTGCTCGATCGCGGCAAGAAGAAGCGCGCGCCTTGTGATAGCGGAAGTCAACAAGCAAATGCCACGCACGCTAGGAAGATCATTCGTACACGTAAGTAAGCTCGACTACATTGTCGAGTCAGACAGACCTTTGCCTGAGCTGGTAAGCAAACCTCCCGATCAGGTAGCCACAGCAATCGGTCGAAATGTAGCTTCGCTGGTAGAGGATGGCGCCACCCTGCAATTGGGAATCGGCGCAATTCCTGATGCAACCCTTCATTTTCTTACCGGAAAAAAGGAGCTCGGCATTCACAGTGAAATGTTTTCCGATGGAATTCTTGACCTTGTCGAAGCCGGAGTCATAACCAACGACTGCAAGACAGTTCTTCCTGGAAAGATCGCGGTCTCCTTTGTTATGGGCACGAAACGCCTCTATGACTTCGTCGATAACAATCCCTTCGTCGAGTTCCAAACGAGCGATTTCATCAATGATCCTGCCATCATCGCTCAAAACTCGAAAATGACTGCGATAAATTCCGCCCTGCAAGTCGATCTCTCAGGTCAGGTATGTTCCGATTCCATTGGTGAGCAACTGTACAGCGGGTTTGGAGGACAGGTGGACTTCGTCAGAGGTGCTGCCCGATCACAAAATGGAAAACCGATTATTGCGATCCGATCGACCGCGAAAGACAATTCCATATCACGTATAGTGACGCATCTTTCACACGGAAGCGGGGTCGTCACCTCACGAGCGGACGTGCACTACGTTGTCACTGAATACGGTATCGCAGACTTATATGGCAAGGATCTGAAAGCAAGAGCCCGAGCCTTAATCGAAATTGCTCATCCAGATTTTCGCGAGATTCTCGAGAAAGAGGCGGCCAACGTTCCATGGTATTGAGATTGCTACGATGAAGTACGTCGATGAGTATCGCGACCTGGAATTGGCTGGAAAGCTAGCAAACGAGCTCAGGCAGTTGTGTACGAAGCGCTGGACGATTATGGAGGTTTGCGGAGGTCAAACCCACACGATCCTGCAGTATGGCATTGAAGATCTTTTGCCGGACAGTATTAATCTTGTTCACGGTCCAGGATGCCCGGTGTGCGTGACGCCAGTTGCATTGATCGACAAAGCGATCGCAATCGCTCTCGATCCCTCGGTGATTTTCTGTTCTTTCGGAGACATGCTCAGAGTGCCTGGTAGCGCAATCGATCTGCTGGAG
>CAZISK010000421.1:0-7126 GCA_964541355.1 uncultured Candidatus Obscuribacterales bacterium | reverse complement strand
ACTCCCGCCGGAGACAAGCTCTCCCGTTCTCTTCTCTTGCAACTCAGCGAGCTTATCAATCAGGATATCCGCGCTCTGGATGCGATCCTCAGGTTCAAACTCCGTTAGCTGTCCGACAATCGCGTCCAATTCATCCGATACCGCTGGCAGTGCCCCTTTAGGACTGGAGGTAGAGAGTGGGGTAGGATCACGTCCGATCAAAAGGTAAAAGATAGTACACCCTAGCGAGTACAGGTCACTTTGGGTAGTCGCTTTGCCACGAAGTTGTTCAGGAGACATGTACGCCTGCTTGCCGACAAGCGTTCCTGTCGCCTGTCCAATAAACTCGTTGGCAGCACCAAAATCAATCAAGGTCACCGCCCCATCGTTGCGTAATACCAAATTGTCCGGTGTCAGATCCCGATGGACGATCGGCGGATCTTGCGAATGCAGATAACGCACAATGTCTGCAATCTGCATCGCCCAGGTGAGGACGGTCTGCTCACTTTGGGGTCCATTCTGTTTCACGTACTGCCTCAAGTCCTGACCATGCACATAGTCCAACAATAGGTAGTGACGGCCTTCTTCCACGAAGTGATCGCGTACCTTGGCGATATTGTCGTGCTCGAGACGCATCAAGAATTGCGCTTCGCGCTGGATTCGCTCTTCGGCTCTCTGCCTGGAGTCTTCCTCAGCGTTTTGCGGAATCACCGCCTCCTTCACGACAACGGTGTCCAGTTTATTCAACTGAGCCAGATAAATAGCTGATAGTCCACCAAACGCTAATTGCTTTGAAATCACCAGCTTGCCTCCGCGCAGCTGGGCATCAGGCTCTAGCGGCACGAATGAGGTGGCGTTGAAACGGCGACTGAGCTCCTCCTCCCACATTTGCGTGTAGCTCAACTGACTGATACCTCGAATCTCATTCTGCAATTTAGACTGATAGTCGACCAGGACAGGAGCGCGAGCACAGTCAACTCCCCATAGTTCGATAGCCAATAGCAGCTGCTCTCGGTCCGAAGCATCGATACAGTTCAAGTTGACACTGACACTCGCCCCATCGAAAGTCAATAATAAATGTCCATGGTCGGTCTCGGAAGTTTGAATGAGATTGGCATTGGTCAGTTCACTCCAGGCACGATTGCGGCGAAACCTCATACCAGGCATCATAAATAGCGGAAAGGCGATGCCATCCTTGGACACATAAAGTTTGTCATCTTCGGAAAGGGCGGTTAGCAAAAGCCCCATTAGATTGATCGCCAACAAGCCAAAACAGATGACAAAGGTCGCCCAGCTATATGCGAGATCCGGGTTCCGATAGACGTGACCGACAAACAGACCGAGCAGAATTGGCGCCAATAGCGACCAGAACGGCATAGAGGCGCACATGATTCCGAAGCCTACTCTCGTAGGCAAAGTCTTGTACCGGACAGAAAGCTCTAGCTCTGCCATGCGTCACTTAATCAGCAAACCTACCCAGTTGCACTTACCCAGAAATCTCGGGTCCGCCAACCTCTCTTAGCGACTTGTTTACAAACGATAGCTAGTCTAACTGTAGAATCGACATTTTTTCGAGCGATTTCGCGCTCAGGCAGCGCACATAGGCGAACGCGGCAAAAGAAGGAGAGAACCATGCCTGACAGCTATTCAATGGAGTTCACCGTTTCGAATCAGGCCCCATTTGATGGGTTGAACTATTCGAAAGGCGCAATGAGCAACCAGGTCAGACGACAAGCCGTGCTGGGACAAAACCAAAGTAACTATACGCCGATCAATGTTTTCCCACCAGCAGCAAAGCCAAGATACGGAAGAGAGCTGATCTCGCGAATCGAGCGAGCAGCAATACTTGCCGAGAGCCAATCACCCACCGAACACTGGCAAGCCATCCTGTTACTGTGTGAAATGTTCAAGAGTGGAGAGTGCGCTAATACGGCAAGAATTAGAGAGATTGTCGACAGCCTTGGCGGTCCGGCCCTGATGCCGAACAGGATTACGACAATTCTTGAAAAACTAAACTTCAAGAATGAATTCAGTGAAGGCGCCAACGTTGTCGACAGAGAACGGCTACAAGAGACTGTCGCAGCCTTGTTGGTGAAACTGGAAGGTCGATCGGAAGAGAGCCAATTCGAGGCATCCGCTCTCGAACTCCCGGTTCAGGCGATAGCCTACCTGTGGGAGGGACTGGAAAGTGAGAGTTCTCGTACCGTGTCGCTCGTTACCAAGTTGATCAAGTTCCTCAAAGAGAGACATCTTACAAAAATTCTACCTTCCGTCAATTCTATCTATGATGGTTACAACGTTCTTACATCAGTGAGCTATCTTACCTCGATCAGAAAGCAAATTTTCAAGGAAAAGATACTGTTGACGGACTCATTGTCCAATGAAGATCTCAACATCGCATACAACGTTTATTATCTTCCGAAAAACAGAACACAAGCCGGATATTACAAACGCTACGAAGAACGCATGATGATCCTCGAGAGTCAGCGAATCAAGTCCGAAATTCGACTGATTTTCGCCTTAAGACTGTTGGAGACCCGAGTAGTCGCTGATCAACCTTACGCCATTGAGATGCTTGCGCAAGCGCTTAGAGAAGACGGATGGAAGCATCAGAGCCACATCTTCCTGGAAGCGATTCGCCATCTAAAAGATGTACCACTCCCGCAAGAAATTGTCGATGCACACGGCAGCCTCCTGACAGGATTTCGATAGACTGTTCCACAAGGTACAAACAATTGCAAGATATTTAACAAGATCAGACCTAATTCCTTCAAACCTTTTCCTCCTCGCCTGTCCCACATGGTCAAAGTATGTGTCCTTGGTTCGCACATACTACTTTGACCATGTGGTCTTTTTTATTTGCGGATAAACAAGCGCGGCTCAATCAAATGAAGCTCAGTCTTGCGATGAGCTGAAACAGTTACACGTGACCCGCGTCTAGCCCTCGAACGGCTGCACCGAACTCAAAACCAACGCGTATAGCACTTCTGAAGCAGGCGGACGCCTGATGTCCTGATCCTTCTTGTCTATATCCGACCTTGTTCAGTCAGTCTCTCTTAGACCGCATCACCATCATCTTTTGCATTTTTCTTTTTCGGAACTGTCGGCTCAGAGGGCAGTTCGAACCAGAAGCAACTACCGCCGGTATCACGGTTGCTGCAACCTATCGTGCCACCATGACTCTGGACAAGCATCTTACAGATATACAAACCCAGTCCGCTGCCCTCTTTCTTAACTTCATTGGGTTGATCCAATTGAAGGAATTTTGAGAAAAGGCTCGTCATCTTGTCGGGAGGAATGCCAGGACCTTCATCCAAAATTTCGAATCGAACCAGACCCTCATTGCTCGAATCGGCCTTGATTTCGATCTTAGATTTCGCAGGAGCGAACTTGATTGCATTAGAGAGTAGGTTAACCATGACTTGGACTATTCGATCCTCATCGCAACGCAAACCTTCGAAATCATTAATAGTTTGCACGACCGTAATAGACTTTCGATCTGCCAGGGTTTCAATAGACGCCACCGCATGCGCTACCAGCGTTTCGCATAGAAGAGTCTTTACATTGAGCTCGATCAGGCCATCTTCGATTTTTTCTACATCCAATAGGGTCGAGGCTAGTCTTACCAAGCGCTGCGATTCTGAATACATAATTTTCAACTGTTTGTGTATCTCGGCGTTGTCGCGATACTTTTCCGTCATCAGATCAAGACGAATATTGATCGAGGTCAACGGTGAGCGCAAATCATGACTGACCATTGCTCTCATGGATTTTCGAATCTCCTCCAAGCGGTTGCGCTCGGTCGACATCTCTCTGAATGCCTGATCGAGCGACGCGAACTCGTCGGCGCCAGTAAGCTCATCCAATTGCTTTTCGCCTTTTGAAAACTTCTCGATGTTGCGCATCAACACAGCCAATCTGGTCAAAGCAAACTTGTAGACAATGGCAAGCGACAGAAAGAAGATCAAAAGTATCACGACGACGGAATAGAGCAAAGCTTGCGTATTGGCTTCGCGCTGTTGCAAGGCCAAAGGCTGAAACTCCTCAGCAACGGTCGCATACATGTCAATCAGCTTGGCAGAGTCGATGTGAATTTCATCGTAAAGGACTTTGAAAGACTCGAGAAATTCACCTTCCTCGAGGAATTGCGCCAGATCGAAGCCGACGATTACAGTCTTCCAGAACTCGTTCCAATACTCGATGAAGCGCCGGCAGTTGCGCTCGAGTCTTTCTGCCGTCTCTGATGCTGATGGATTGTCCTTCACCAACAGCCTCAACTCCTTGACCTTCGAAAGCAGCTGCTGCATTGTCTCTTCGGCGGAATGATCGCGCTGACTCTTAACCATCATTTTGGTGCCCGTCACTTCGACCATCTCGCGAGATAGGAGCGCATTGATCTCCTGGGTCAAGGCGACAACTCTCTTGGCTACGATCTCTTTGCGAACGTTTGTATCTACTTTACTGTTTTGATGAGCGAGAAGACCGACCGTTATCAACTGAGACATCAATGGCAGTGTGACGAGAACCAGCAAGGTATGCCGTAGCTTGAGCAACGATAGAAAATGCATAACCTTGTCGCGCATTTTCGTCATAGCTGCAATGCCTCTGCCTTATCTATTGCAACCTTCAGTTTGCCAATCGATGTGGCTAAAGATTCAGAAGGATCGAACATAGTCGAACCAGGCGGCTTCTCCTCCTCTTTGAGAATTCCCTTTGCCACCTCGAAAAAAGGCATCGCCTTGTCGAGTTTTTTCGATGTGATGTAGCCTTCTGCAAGAAGCGCATAAAGTCTTGCCAATCGGATACGGTAGCGGGGAAAATTATTTGGCAAAGTCTTTTTCAACGGCAACTCTTTGAGCGCTGCTTCCGCCTCCTTCAATCGATTTCGATAAATCATTGTGGAGATCATGAAAAATCGGGCTCGACAATCGGCTTGTCGCATCCTTCTAAGATTATCCTGATCGTTTTTGCAGCGTTCAAGCACAAGTGCGACTTCCTGAACAGCAACTTTCAGCTCCTCGATGACCTGATCGGTTTTGTATCCGGTCTTGACCATGTACACGGGAACACGAATCAACGACTCGCAATACGTGATCGAGTCTTCTAGATCGAGCGAGCTCGTCGGAGTAGTGGCGAGTAACTCTCGAATGGCCATCCACTCGCTGTTTACTCGCTCGGTTCTGCGGCGAGCGTTGAAAATGGAGATCAAGGCCAGATGAGCATCCAGTTTTTGAGAGAGGGTTATCTCATGAGGCTTAGGCAAAGAACGAATCTTCGCCAAAATCTTATGCAGTGTATCGATCGATACGCTGGCCTCGACAATGTGCTTGTTCACCATGCAATAGTAAACGTACTTGTCCCAACAAGCGATCTGAGATGAATAATCGGAATCTACTTCGAAAAGTTTTATCAGTAGCTGCGAGGCAGCACGCAGCTCTTCTTTGTCTATCAACTCTCTGGCGCGGTCATACAACATGTCTCGGGTCAACTTGAATGATGCCTCGACCTTCTTAGGAACGGTACCACTATCGATCTCCTTTTTCCAATGTGCAAGGAGAAAGAGCATGGTTTTCCAATCTCGCTCCGCTCTGACAGACTCAAGCAGTCTAACGGTTGCATTTGTAATCGTGGGAGCATCTCTGAAAAAGTATTTTTCTTTGACGAGAATAGCCTGGAGCCTATCGCGATTGCACAGCCCCTTCTGTCCTTCACTTTCACGCAAGTCGGCTCGCCTTCTATAGAACCGGCTGGCAAGCAGCGGATCTGCAACCTTCCCGTGTTGAATGTAAGTTTCCATTCTGGACAACACACCTTCAGCCTCGTCATACCTCTTCAACCTGCGGTAAAGCTCAACGAGCGCAAGTTCAAGATCGTACTGCTCCTCAGATTTAGGATTCTCCTTGCGCAGCGCCTCGATTGCGGTCTCATAACCGAGAAGTGCCTTGCTGTTGTTACCCTTGAGCAAGTCAGCTCTGGCCGCCCGACTAATGGTCTTCCAGCGGCTCTCGGTACCTCCAAATCGGGCAGTCCGCCCTGCTGTTTTGCTCAGTGTGCCGGTGCCACATAACGCCTCTGCCTGAAATAGAAAGGTAGACAAAAGAATGGGCACTATGATCGAAACAACTCTAGTTGCAAGATTCATTAGCGTCGAATTTTTCGCTCGACAAGCGGCTCGCCCCAACTCTAATCATCCTTGAAGACGTACCCCTGCCCGTGCAGCGTGCGAATTGGACATGAATCGAGGTCGGGGCTCAATTTTTTCCTGAGTCGTGACATATGGACTCGCACCGTATCCGGTGACGACTCCGAAAGAGACGACCAGGCTCTCTCGACCAGAGCTTCGGAGCTGAAAACCTCATTCTTGTTGCGCATCAGAAATTCGAGGAGCAGATACTCCTGTCTTGTCAATTTTATCTCCTGATCGCCGCATAGCACTTTGAGCGATCTCGTATCGAGCGAAATGTTGGCAGAGCTGAGCTCTGTATTCACCATCTGCTGAGGTCGGCGAAGCAAAGCACGCACGCGCGCCAAGAGCTCTCGCCTGCTAAACGGCTTCGTCAGATAATCATCAGCACCGGTATCAAGTCCAGCCTCTTTGTGTTCGAGCGAATCCATGCCAGTAAGCATCAGGACAGCCGTATGCACCCCCTTGCGACGCAGCTCGGCCAGGAATTCTATTCCTGATACATTCGGCATCATCCAGTCTAAAATTATCAGATCGTAAGCGAAACCAAACAACATCGGTTCCGCTTCCGCGACAGAATGTGCAACATCCGCAACATAGCCTTCATTCACCAAAGACTGTTGCGTAGTCTCGCTTAGTTCGTAGTCATCGTCTATGACGAGAATTTTGGTCACAGAACAGCAGCCCTCCGTAGCTACTATATGCCATTTCTCGATTGAATTTAACGACCAGATTTCTCTTTGTTGTAACAGGTCGTCCGCCCTGAACGGCGGGACACCTGACAAGCTTACAAAAATTTGAGGAGGAGTGTCTTGTCGGTCGCTCATTTATCTGAACCCTCACCAAGTCTGTCAATAAGCATCAGGCCAGCACCGGCGTCTGCCAGCCCGTTGCGGACGCAACTTCCCAAATCCGCTCGAGCCCGACGTAATAATGTGCCCCTAGAACGCTCGTCAACCATCC
>CAZISK010000420.1:0-7132 GCA_964541355.1 uncultured Candidatus Obscuribacterales bacterium | reverse complement strand
ATGAACTCATCTAGGATCTTTGTTTTGGTTTGCTTATCAGCCTGGCGATATCTTTTGATGAACGTCAACTAGTTTATATGCCGGTCAATCTAATTGTCGCCCAACATCTTTCTCTGATGCTGTTTAACAACTCCCGTCTTGCCCTAAGACTCATCCTTGCCTCCATCCATCCCCTACGCTTTTGCGCACTTGAGGACAGGGTACGATTTCAATACGCAGCTCATTTAATTTGACCGCAATCAGCCTGTTGCAAAGGACTATCTGAGCTGGTCCCGCCAGTAGTTAGCCCTTTCTTTCGTCTACTCTTAGATGCGATGACCTTTTTGCCAATCAGTCATGGGTGTCGCCCCCATTTGTGTCCTCTATCCAGGTCCAGATTGGACGACCATTTGTATCCGTCCTCACCAAAATCGGACATTCGCTCGCGAGTAAACAGGTAGCGCCGAGGAAGACGGCAAGACCCTGAATTGCTGGTTCCACGTAGATGGTCGGACTCCTCTGTTGACTGCCCGCTCGATGAAATTGCTCCACCTTTAGGTTTCAGTTTTTCTGACAATCCAGCTGCAGCTGCGTGCCGCGGCATCGAATAAACTTTTATGTTGCGTTCAAACTCGTTCGGAGGAGCATCGGCTGAACCAGATGTAGGGCCAGTGGACTTAACTTGTTGTTGTTCTCGTTCTTGCATCAGAGACTTCTTTGCGTGCGAGTTTTTAAGGACAGTAGTAGCAGTAGTTTCACATTTTACTGGTCGGGTTGCAGCCGAAACTCCGTTTGAATCCTGCTTTAAGTTCTCTTCGTTAGCATCCACACTGGAGATGCTGAAACCCAGAGCACTCGCAAAAATCACTACACTCAGCTTATTCTTCGCACTCATGATGTTCTTCTTCAAACTTGGGCATCGCACGCACAACCACAGCTTACAAGATTGCTCCCGGATAACGTCTTTTGAAATGGGGTAAACCCGAGAGGCTCTTTGAACTTCCTCAAACGCTCTAAACAAAAGAACATTAGAGTGGCATTCCAATCAACACACAGACAGTCAAACTTTCTGCAACCCGAAACCGCTTACCATGTGCCCAGAGAAGACTTGAACAAAGGGGACAAACCAAGACAGAACTAGGCTCTCGCTCTTCTCCTAAGTATTCTTCTAATGAGTTCCCTTGTGAAACAGGTATGATCGATTGGTCCGGTTCTTTCTACCCCTTGATTGCCGCAAAGTGTTCAGTATGTAGGAAATTCGAAGAGTCAGGTGGAGATGGGATGTTTGGGTCGTACGTATTCAGCGACGCCGTTTCGATCCGGGGGAACCCCTACCGATGGGGGCGCCAATCTCCTGCAATGACAGCGAGCGAATTCCTAAGAGGTTGAAGCAGCTCAGGTTGAGTGTTTCCAAAGCGTGTGCGTCAAACTCGTAATTGGGTGTGGTAGGTTTTACACATGCACACTGCTGGTGGTGGCAGTCGAGATCAAGCCGATCGACCTCCAATAAAACATGAAGAGTCGTCATCGCCGCTGCTACCAAATTGTCACCAAATCTGACTACTCTGGCGAAGTAGGAAGCGTTTGAGGATGTGACGATATGGCAGACCGTGTAATAGGTACCCCGTCTGGAAAAGACAACATCGGCACTTCTAATGAAACAAATGAAGTACCCAAGTTCGGGTCTTTACTTAACGAAGTCTTTGACGTGACCTGCAAACAGATGGGCAATTGCGGCGGCGGAACAAAAATCCTTGGTGTCAGTATGTACCTGCTTAAGGAGCGGATGCTCCCACCTGAGTACAGGCACAAACCAGAAGAAAAAGCGAAGCCGAAGCGTTAACAAGACCTGGCGTTAGCGCAGGCTCCGCTACCTCTGGCGGAGCTGTTGCAGTTGGCAACCCAAGAATTCGATGGCTCTAGAGGCTTACGCTATGCGGCTTTTCAAGAGCTCAATATCTTAATCAAAGAATTCATTTTCTGTTCATGTTTACTATCAAAACCTCCTGCCTGGTTAGGCTAGAAATGTCTTGTTATCTCCCAAGCTTTCTTTGCGGTCCGTTTTTTTTCTATACCTGAATTTTTGATGCAGAGCGGTCAGTTTGATTTCGGTGCGAGGCACTGCAATATCAATCTGATTGGTACACAAACCGACGGAAGCAAACACATGACGAAACGACAATCCACTTTGGCGGAAGTCGCTCCGCTTTATGGCGCTTTGCCGGAGAAGTACAAGGTCGCACGCGAGCGCTTCGGGCGTCCCTTGACTCTTTCTGAGAAGATACTTTCGGCACACCTGGCTAGCTGGAACGAAGGCGAGAAGCATCCGGTGCGAGGTAGCTCTTACGTGTTTTTGAAGCCGGATCGGGTCGCCATGCAGGACGCGACGGCTCAGATGGCGCTTCTCCAATTCATCCAGGCCAATCTGGACAAGGTGTACGTGCCCTCCACTGTGCACTGCGACCACCTGATTCAAGCCAAGGTCGGAGCGCGCATCGATCTGCTTTCGGCGCTCGATTCCAACTCAGAAGTCTACGACTTCCTGCGCACGGCCAGCACCAAATATGGTGTGGGCTTCTGGAAGCCCGGCTCCGGCATTATCCACCAGGTCGTCCTGGAGAACTACGCTTACCCCGGCAGCTTACTGATCGGTACTGATTCGCACACGCCCAATGCAGGAGGGCTGGGCATGCTCGCGATCGGAGTCGGTGGAGCTGACGCTACGTTCACCATGGCTGGAGAGCCATGGGGGCTGCGCTGGCCGAAGCTTATCGGTGTCAAACTCACCGGGTCTTTGAACGGCTGGGCCTCCCCCAAGGACGTCATCCTCAAGCTCGCCGGCATCCTCACCGTGGATGGTGGAACAGGCGCGATCGTCGAATACTTCGGACCGGGCACGAAGTCGATCAGCGCTACCGGCAAGGCGACCATCACCAACATGGGCGCTGAGCTTGGCGCTACGACCTCGATCTTCCCGCTCGACCAGCACGCTCTGGACTATCTGAAGCTGACAGGCCGGTCGGAGATCGCTGATCTGGCGAAGACCAATCTCCAGTACCTGACCGCCGATCCGGAGGTCGAGAACGATCCGCACAGCTTCTTCGACAGGGTGATCGAAATCGATCTGGACAAGCTGGAGCCTTACATCGTTGGTCCGCATACTCCTGATCTGGCTCGACCGATCTCGGAGTTCAAAGCCGAGGTCGAGGCCAAGGGTTACCCTGCCAATCTGCGCTACGCGCTCATCGGCAGTTGCACCAACTCGAGCTATGAGGACATGTCCCGTGCCGCCGCAGTTGCGCGCCAAGCCTCAAAACACGGGCTCAAAGCTCCAATCGGTTTCATGGTCACACCTGGCTCAGAGCAGGTGCACAAGACCATCGTTCGCGACGGACAGCTCCAGGACCTCGAGTCTGTCGGCGCCAACGTGCTGGCCAACGCTTGTGGTCCGTGCATTGGGCAGTGGAAGCGAAGCGACATCAAGGACGGTGAGTCCAACTCGATCATCACCTCGTTCAACCGCAACTTCCCGCGCCGCAACGACGGCAATGCGGCTACCCTCGCTTTCATCGCCAGTCCCGAGATCGTCACGGCTTTCGCCTTGCGCGGCAGTCTGGCGTTCAATCCGCTGACGGACACGCTGACGGCGTCTGACGGTTCGCAGTTCTTGCTGCAAGCGCCTCCGCAAGTTGGTCTTCCCGCAAACGGCTTCAGCGAAGTCGACTTCGGCTACATCGACGCGGAAGAGGAGCGTGCCAAGGGTGAAGTTACTGTCGCGATCAAGGCGGACAGCGATCGGCTCGAAATTCTCCACCCCTTCGACAAGTGGGACGGCAAGGACTTCGAGGGGCTGCCGGTGCTGCTCAAGGCGGCAGGCAAGTGCACGACCGACCACATCTCGCCTGCTGGTCCGTGGCTGCGCTTCCGTGGGCACCTGGATCGGATCAGCCAGAACATGTTCATGGGCGCCAATAACGCCTTCACGCCTACCAAGCCAGGTGAAGGCGTCAACCAGCTTAGCGGAGCTACCGAGAGCCTCGCTACCGTCGCTCGTGCTTACAAGGCTGCAGCGACCGGCTGGGTCGTCATCGGCGATCAGAATTACGGCGAAGGCTCGAGCCGTGAGCATGCCGCCATGTCGCCTCGATTCCTCGGCTGCAAGGTCGTTTTGGCGCGGAGCTTTGCGCGCATCCACGAAACCAACCTCAAGCAGCAAGGCGTGCTCGCTCTGACGTTTGCCAAGTCGAGCGATTACGAACTGATTCGGGTTGACGACCGGGTCTCGTTGACGGGATTGTCCGAGCTTGCCCCCGGCAAGCCTGTGGCAGTCACGATCAAGCACCAGGATGGCACTACCGACACCGTAAGCGCCAAGCACACGATGAACGAGGAGCAGATCGAGTGGTTCAAGGACGGCTCGGCTCTCAATGTCGTTCACGAGCGGCGTAAGAAGGAGCGAAGCACCACCGCTGGTGGTGCTGGTGTCGCAACTGGCGAAGCTCTGAAGGATGCCGAAGCTTTGCAAGGCAACGTCGGCGGAGACTCCGCGAATGACTCCAAATCGACCGGTGCGGTGACTTCCACTGTGAACACGCCGGGCGGCGTGGTACCAATGACGGTGGTCACCCCTCCTGCGAATACGTCAGACGCAAGCGGCGCCGGGTCAACCGGCACGGTAACCCTGACGGTAGTAACGCCGCCTGATGCAACCGCGATTCCTGCAACCTCGCTTCCCGCGAAGCGAGTGCTCCCGAAACGGAGGAACTCGGGCATGAAGAAGGTTTCCATCATCGGCGCCGGCAACGTCGGCGCGACGGTGGCTCAGATTCTCGCCATCAACAACCAGGCTGACATCGTTCTCCTGGACATTGTCGAGGGCGTGGCTAAGGGTAAGGCCCTTGATCTGACTCAGTCGGTGGCGCTCACCGGCGGAGCCTGCAAGATCAGCGGCACGAGCAACTACGAGGACACCAGCGGTTCCGACGTAATCGTCATCTGCGCGGGCAGCCCTCGCAAGCCAAACATGACGCGCGATCAGCTGTTGAGCATCAACGCTTCGATCGTGGCGCACGCGGCGCGGGAGAGCCACAAGTTCTCACCGAAAGCGATCTTCGTCGTTGTCTCCAATCCGCTCGATGTGATGACCTACCTGGTCTGGAAGACGACCGGACTGCCCGCCAAGCGCGTGGTCGGCATGGCAGGGGTTCTCGATAGCGCGCGCTTCCAGTCGTTCATCGCCGAGGAGCTGAACGTGGCTCCGGATGACATCCGCGCCATGGTGCTCGGCGGCCACGGCGACCTGATGGTGCCCTTGCCTCGCTTCAGTACCGTCAACGGAGTTCCGGTCACCGAGCTGCTCAGCGCCGCGAGGATCGAAGCAATGAGCACTCGTACTCGCAACGGCGGAGCCGAGATCGTCAACCACCTGAAGACCGGCAGCGCCTGGTACGCCCCTGGTGTGGCCACGGCTCAGATGGTCCAGGCCATCCTGACCGGCGGTAGAAAGCTTCTGCCCTGCTCCGTCCACTCTCAGGGCAAGTACGGCCTGCCGCCGGTGTTCATCGGTCTTCCGGTGATCCTCGGTCGTAACGGCGTCGAGCGCATCGTCAACTTGCGACTCGATCGGTGCGAGCTCAAGGACCTCAATCTCTCCGCCGCATCGATCGCGGAGAATGTCGCCCTCCTGCCGCAGAGTTAGCCCAGTGTGTTGGCATCGATTCGATGCCAACACGGTCACTCAAGAGCACCAGTAAGTGACCGGGATTTTCGTTGACTGCCAGTCGATTGCACCAGCGACCCAGGATCGGTTCGCCCGATCCTGGGTCGCTGCGGTCTCTATCCAAGAGTTTGATCTTGGATGGACCAGTCAAATTCCATTCCGGCACCATTGGTGGTGCTGTCTTTCTTTCGGATCCACCATCAAAACAAACGAGGAAACAAACATGAGCACTCCAGCTCCCGCATTTTCCGCCGGTCTCGAAGGCGTCGTCGCCTGCTACACCCGCCTGAGCGACGTTAACGGGACCGCCGGTCGGCTGATCTTTAGCGGGCACAACGCCGTCAATCTGGCTGAGCAGCGGACGATCGAAGAGGTCTGGTACCTGCTGCACAACGGCCGCTTCCCGAGCACCGGCGAACTGAAGACGTTCCAAACCCAGGTGGAGACCCTCGGTAAGCCCACGCCGAAAGAGGTGCGGATCATGAAGAGCCTGCGCGCCGGTGAGCCGCTGTCGGCTTTCCGCAGCATCCTCTCATCGATCGCTTCCTACCGAGGCTACAAGCCCTGGCTCGACCGGGACGTCCTCGAGGTTGAGCAAGAGCTGCTCTCGCTGGCCTCGCTGGCGCCGGCGATCGTCGAGGTTATCCATACCGGCAAGACCCCGGTGCGCAAGAAGGGCAACTGCGGCTATGCCGATCGTTACCTCTGGGGCTTGCTCGGTCATCAGCCGAAAGAGGCGGACAAGAAGGCGGTCGAGACCTACCTGATCTTGACCATGGATCACGGACTCAACGCCTCCACCTTCGCTGGACGGGTCTGTGCCTCGACCGGCGCCGACGTCGGCGCCGCTTTGACAGCGGCAGTTGGCACCCTGTCCGGACCTCTGCATGGCGGCGCGCCTGGTCCGGTTCTCGACATGCTAGACTCGATCGGCGATCCGAACAACGTCGACGCCTGGGTCCAAGAGCAGCTCAAGGCAGGGCGACGCATCATGGGCTTCGGTCACCGCGTCTACCGCACCGACGATCCGCGCGCTCTCACGCTGCGCCGGGTCGCCGAGCGCCAGAACGGTCCGCGTATCGAGCTGGCTCGGATCACCGAGCAGAAGGTGCTTCAGGCGCTCGCCGCCCACCAACAGAAGAAGGCGGGTGAAGGCAAGCAGGTACGGGCGCTGCGAGTCAACGTCGAGTTCTGGACAGCCGTGGTGCTCGAGCACGTCGGCATCCCGCGTCAGCTGTACAGCTCCACGTTCTGCACCAGCCGCATCATCGGCTGGAGTGAGCACATCCGCGAGCAGGTGAAGGGCAACAAGCTGTTCCGCCCGCTCTCGCTCTACAACGGTCCCCTGGTCACCGACCTGAGCTAACCGTTGCAGTATGTTTCTTCACCGGGCATGGGAAGTGGCTTTACGGCCGCTCTCCCTGCTCGGTGTTT
>CAZISK010000419.1:0-7133 GCA_964541355.1 uncultured Candidatus Obscuribacterales bacterium | reverse complement strand
TCGAAATACTTACTGACAAGTGCTAAGATCGACCTGGCATCCGTTCCTATCGAAGGAGCTTGTGATGAAAGGAGCCTCAAAGGACGGTGACGAAACAATTCGCTGGTGTCCACAATGCAGTGGTGGCAAGCAGCACCATGCGCAGTGCACACACGAAGATGCTCAATTTATACAGGCTCCTCCGAAGGGCACCATAATCGGGGGTACTTACCTGTTCGAGTCGGTGATCGGCGTAGGCGGCATGGGCGTCGTGTACAAATGCCACAACTGGGCCCTTAAGAGAACCGTGGCTCTGAAGACACTGGTGGCGCGCCAGTATGATACGGAAGAGCTTGTGCGCTTCCAACTCGAAGCTAAAGCAGCCGGCAAACTAACGCATCCGAATCTCGTCTCGATTCTTGATTTCGGCATCACCACCGATGGTGACCCGTTCATGGTAATGGAGTATCTGGAGGGCAAGACGCTCGAAAATCGGATCAGCGACGGTGATCTCACTTTGATTGATGCGGTCTCGATTGTGCATGATTGCTGTGATGCGCTGGCTTACGCCCATCGGCATGGTGTTACCCATCGCGATCTAAAGCCCGCCAACATTATGTTGGTGAGTGATCTAGCAGGTAACAAGTTACCGAAAATTCTCGATTTCGGTATTGCCAAGGTTGCCGACGCAGGAAAGGCGTCTTTGCACTTGACTCAGACCGGCTCCATCTTCGGTACTCCGCCCTACATGAGTCCGGAGCAGTGTGCAGGAGCGGCAATCACCGATAGGAGTGATGTTTATTCGATGGGCTGCGTGCTGTATGAAGCAATAACCGGTTGCAAGCCCTTTATGGGCAAAACCGCCCTCGAGACTTACCATCTGCATCAAACCGCAATTCCAAAGCCTCTAGCCGAATCACGACCGGATGGTCGATTCGATAAAGCGCTGGAACAAGTGATCTTGGCGATGATGTCAAAGCGGCCGGAGGAGCGTCCTTCGATAGACGCGGTTCGATTCGAACTCGCGGAGGTGCTAAAGGAAGAGCTGGAGCGTGAAGAGACAGAATCCCAGGTTACTGAGCCGACTTCGCCGAAGAAGCGCACCAGCATGATTTGGGGTGGGGCAGCGCTTGTCGGCTTTGTTTGTATCTTCTATGCGGTCACTGCCATCAAAGACGTGATGTTGAGCAACCAGAAGTCTCTCGGGATCATCTCTACCAATGCCGGACTCGACAATGCCGAACAGAACGTTACTCAACAGATCCCGCCTGATACTGATGCATTTGCCCGGTACGCAGTGCGAGCGACAAAAAAACAGCTTGGCCAGCCGGCAATGAAGTTTAGAGAGCTGTCTTTTACCGATGAGCAGCTCGATCTTCTGGCTAAAGACCGCAGATGCGTCAGTCTAAGCCTGTTCCAGTATCGGCTGGTCACAGCCAAGAACTTTCATCGCTTGAAGGATATGCCTTTGAAGCGCATCGAGCTTGTCGACACGGACGCCGATAATGCCACAATCGCCGAGATCGCCAGCAGCTACAAGACGCTTACCGCTCTACTGCTTGAGGATTGTCCACAAATTAGCGACGAAGGAGTAATCCAGGCCTCTCAATTACCGCTGACCAAGTTGAGCACGGCCGAGATACCGATCACCAATCGCGCCATCAAAGCGATTGCCGGATTGCAGCTTCGAGAGCTGTATTTGCGTGACAACCCCAACATCAACGACGAGTCCATCCGCCTGATTCATCACCAGCCGTTGATTGCATTGATCCTTGCCAACACGTCCGTTACTCGCGATTGTCTAAAGTACGTGAATCAAATGAAGCTGATGCAAACGCTGTCGCTCGATGGAATGAAGGATCTCCAGGACGAAGACTTGCGGCTTCTCTTAAACTCCCTGCCGAACCTGCAGTGTCTCATGATCAGACGCTGTCCCTGCTTAACCGACAGGTCTGTAGTCTATCTCGAAGAACGGATCCGCAAAGCCGACAGGCAGTATCCGTTCAGACAGCTCTGGTTGGACGAGACCGCAATCTCCGCCAAAAGCATACCGCGCCTGAAGACCATGAAGTCGCTTCATTTCCTCGGACTCCAGGGTTTACACGGCATAGGCGAGCTGGAGCGCAATGGGCTGAGGAGCGCTTTGCCGGAGACCAAAATTGAGCCACGGGAGAGTAGTGGAGACCCTCTTGGTGAAGTCTTGGAATGATAAAACAAACGGTGGCGCCGAATGCGGCACCACCGTCCTGGTTTTGAAGTCAGCATGAGAAATTGGCTGACAGGCGTCCGCGATTAGAGCGTCTGTGCCTGGCTCCAGAAAGCGTCTTTGAGCGCCTTGGAGGAGTTGGATTCCGTGCTTATTGTGACCGAAGCCGGAGCGAACAAAAACACTCCGTCGCCGATTCTTTGTTGATGACCGTCGATGGCCCAGGTCGCTCCCGAGAGGAAATCGACCACTCTTTGCGATTGCTCGTTGTCAAGCATATGCAGATTGAGTAAAACCGATTTGCGATTGCGGAGGTGATCGACAATCTCAATCGACTCTTCAAACTGACGAGGCTCGATCACCAGCACTTCGCTGGCTGCCTGCGCGCTGGGATGGTCAACAACTTTCGATTTTTGACCGATACCCATATTAATCGACGGCGGCGGCGGTGCCTCCATCGGTTGACGATCCAGAGCTAATTGCCCGTTCGTGGCGTAGACATCATCAGATGTCTCGAAAAGATCTTCGAAATCTTCTTGATCGTACTGGTCCGTCGGACCAAACCAAAAACTTTTGAACTTTTGAACTATGCTCACCACTTTCCTCCTTGCCAGCTGTCCTTCAAAAACCTTCGATCTCTACCTATTGCCCTTCTCAGTTACCGAACACGAAAAAATTTTTGGGGTCGTTTTATTGAAATATGGCTCGCCCGATACGCACCATTGTGGCACCACACTTGACGGCGTCTTGCCAGTCATTGGTCATGCCCATCGACAGCTCCTTGAGCTCGATGTCATGTGCGCTGGACATCTCAGTCTTGAGATCCCGAAGCCTGGTAAAGCTTTCGAGCCACACTTCTTTGTCATCGGTGAGCGGGGTAATTGTCATTAGTCCTTCGATTTTGATTCCCGGAAGTGCAGTTAACTCGCTCATATCGCGGCGCAGTTGATCTGGAGAAAAACCGCTCTTGTCCGGATCGGGAATTATCATCACCTGCAGAAGCACTGCCTGAACTATGCCTTTTTTGATTGCAGCAGCCGAGATCTCCCTTGCCAGCCTCAACGAGTCGACGGAATGAATCAAAGCGAAGTTGCCGACCACTTGCTTCACTTTATTGGTTTGCAGATGACCGATCAAATGCCAGTTGGTATTCTGCACCATATGCGGTGAGAGCTGCTGCATTTTCTTCAGGGCATCTTGAACCCGATTTTCACCGAATTCGGTGACACCGCATTGAAACGCTTCCTCCATCTGAGAAAGGCTTGCCGCCTTAGTCACAGCGATGAGTCTAACTGGTTGTTGTCCCAGATAATCTCTTATGAGCGCTAAGTTAGCAGCCACACTCATGCCTTTCAAGTTGAGGAAATGCAATGCCGACGATGCCGCCTGCATCGGCTACTATTAAGCCTTGTAGAGGCTGCATTTGTCAAGTCTAAAGCGCGAATTTCTTGGATATATTTGGTTTGTTTTGCATTTCGAACGCAACCACATTAGGTGACTCACGAATCGACACCGAATACATTTTGGTGGTCACCGAAGAGGGTTATGGCTATCGAGTTGATATTCCCTCTCTCGCCATAAATATTCTCCAAAGCTGGCAGCTAATCCCGCTGCCATAGTAGCGGCCGTCTCTGAGCGTAAGATGGTATCTCCCAATCTGCAGGGTATACATCCAAGCGATATGGCATGCTCAATTTCTTGATCGGTAAAGCCGCCCTCAGGTCCTATAACTATACATATATCGGACATTGGCACCGCCGGCGATGCCGCGCTCGCGGTGCGCTCATAAAGGATAGTAACCAGATGCGGTGCTTGACTTCTTTCCGCACAAATGAATGTGGCGCTGACATTATCTGTCTTGGTTAAATCATTCAAAGCTTTCTTGAATAGTTGGACATTAACCACCTGTGGTGGCCTGCCGCGCTCACATTGTTCCGTTGATTCCTTCACTATCGACAGCCAGCGCCGCATCTTGTCATTGCCTTCGTCTTTCAATTTCACGATGGTTCGCTCAGTCACTACAGGTACGATTCGATCGACACCTAATTCGGTGAGTTTTGCCAGAGTCGATTCGAAATTGCCACCCTTCAACAAAGCAAGCATGACCGTGAGTTGAAACAACTTTGCCCTCACCGCAACGGTCGAGATGATTTGCCCTTCGATCTCGTCTTGCCCGATCCGGGTGAGTCTGACCTGGTAGACAGTGCCGTTCTCGTCCTGCACTTCGATAAGGTCGTTTCGACCCAGCCTTAACACACGTGTGATCTGTTTGATTTGACTCCGATCGGATATGCGAATCTCGCCTCCTTCAGGATCGATCAGTTGCTCAGGGATCACAAATCGGTGCGTAGTCATCTTTACTTTCCGCATCAGGACTATCTGACAATGATATAATCTGCGCTTGCCTGAGTATAAGTCTCATGGCCGTCGAAGCGAAAGCTCATGTCGAGGACAGCACCCTCTGAAGGCTTAAATGTCGGCTATGTGAAGCGATTCAGGCTGCACCGTTCAAATCTACAGGGGTCGGCAGGCTGAATGGATCTCAAGGAATGGTTTGCCAGCAGGCAAAAACGTAAGGAAGAGGAAAACTTGGCTCCCAAGCAACCCTTGACTACGGAGGAGTATTGCGCTTTGTGGAAACAGTGCTTCCAGTGCCGAGAGCTACTATACGTACGCGATCTGCGCAACAACATGCATGTCTGCCCGAAGTGCAAGTACCATTTCAGGATCGGTGCCGATGAGCGCGTAGAGCAGCTTGCCGACGAAGGCACCTTCCAGGAGATCGACGCCAAGATGACGTCTGCGGATCCACTGGGTTTCGTCGATACCGAAAGCTACACTAAAAAACAGCAGGACGCCGAGCGCAAGACCGGTTTGAAAGACGCGATTGTTACCGGTCTCTGCCAGATCAACGGCCTGCAGGTGGCGCTTGGCGTAATGGATTTCGCCTATTTCGGCGGCTCGATGGGTTCGGTGGTCGGAGAGAAAGTTACCCGCCTGATCGAAAAGGCGATTGAAAATCGCTATCCATTGATTATTGCTTCGAGCTCCGGCGGTGCCCGCATGCAAGAAGGCTTAATTAGTCTGATGCAACTTGCCAAGACAAGCTCGGCGCTCAAATCGCTCGCCGATGAGCGTCTGCTCTACATATCTCTTCTATCCGAACCGACGTTCGGAGGGGTTACAGCCAGCTTCGCGATGTTGGGCGACATTATCATTGCCGAGCCCGGGGCTCGCATCGGATTTGCAGGACGGCGCGTCATCGAGGAGACGATCAGGCAAAAATTGCCTGCCGACTTCCAGACGGCGGAGTATTTGCTCAAGCATGGGCAGGTCGACATGGTGGTAGACAGAACCGCGCTCAAAGAGACGCTGGCCAATCTTATCGACTTCCACCATCAGCCCGTAACTCCCTCGAACAACGCAAAGAAAAAACAGCAAGACAAAGTCGGGACTAAGTCTTAGGACAAGATTCAGCGATATGGAGTTGAGGAGCGACGCGGAAAATGGCAGATAAGCGACCGATACCACTGGAATTCGAAAAACCGCTGGAGCTTTTGAGGCAGCAGATAGAACGGCTCAAGGAGCAAATTTCCAATCAGCCGGAGCTCGAAGGCGACATTGTGCGGTTGGAGGATCAATACACTCGCCTGCAGAAGTCTCTCTATTCAAATTTGAAACCGCTCGATCACCTTGCCATAGCACGGCATCCCCATCGTCCATATACCAGAGACTATTTCGATCGCTGGGATCCGCGATGGGTAGAGCTGCATGGCGATCGCAAAGGACAGGATGACGACGCCATGGTCTGCGGACTGCTCAGGCTGGCAGACGATCTGAAGGTAGTGGCGGTAGGAACGCAAAAAGGTAGATCATTGCGCGACAAGCAGCAGTGCAACTTCGGAATGCCTCAGCCGGAAGGCTACAGAAAGGCGCTGCGGCTGTTCAAGCATGCAGACAAGTTCGGACTGCCTGTGGTTACGCTTATAGACACTCCCGGTGCCTATCCCGGTCTAACCGCTGAAGAGCATAATCAAGCTGAAGCGATTGCCGTTAATTTGTTGGAGCTTGCCGGATTGCGTGTGCCGGTCGTCTCCATTGTCACCGGTGAAGGCGGCTCCGGAGGGGCTCTAGCCATCGGTGTTGCCAATCGAATTTTGATGTTCGAGCACTCCGTCTACTCGGTAATCTCGCCGGAAGGCTGTGCCTCTATTTTGTGGAAAACAGCCGAGAAAGCTATGGAAGCAGCTCAGGCCATGCGCATAACAGCTCGAGAGATTCTCGAGCTCGGTGTCATAGATGGTGTTATCGACGAACCGCTTGGTGGTGCACATCAAAATCCTGATAGTGCTGCGACCAACGCTAAGAAAGCCGTTCTCGAGCAGCTGCGTGACCTTATGAGCCTGTCCCAGGATGACGTGCGCAAAGATCGCCAGCGCAAATTCCGTGCCATCGGTGCATTTAAAGAATCAGTATAGTTTTGGTGAGACTGCGGATATTTCGCAGTCGATTGTTTTAGATTGTAAGAACAAATCCAAATAATATGTGCGGCCCAGGCTCAGTGCAATAGACCGGGCACAATGGCAAAAAGACCCAGGCTCAGTGGCAAAAGAGTTGGGCCAAGTCTTGCCAGGTTTTTCCAGATTGTATGGTAGCGAGATGGGCTACAGTAGCGGGACGGCGGCGCCGTCCCGTGACTGGGAGTCCGACGTCGGTGCTGGGAAAGAAGGGCAAAAGAGAGCGGCGTTCCAGGGATCAGCCTGGTGTGCGGCGCTTGCGAGGACGCTTTTTGGGCTTGTCCTTTGGAGGCTCGTTGCCGTCATCATTGCTGGCGGACTTGGCTTCCCACTTTTTGACCTGATCTTGTGCGGACTTAAACTTGGTCGATTCCGGCCCGACCTTCTTGAATGCGTCGATCGCTTCTGCAACCGAACCCTGGGTGTACAAC
>CAZISK010000418.1:0-7134 GCA_964541355.1 uncultured Candidatus Obscuribacterales bacterium | reverse complement strand
AGTCGCTGATTATCCGCTAATTCTGCAGATTTAGACGTCTTGACAATTAGAATGAGCTTGGCTAATTCAGATAAGTTTTGCTGATTTGTCCGCTCAGTTTCCCGTATCTCAGTAGTTGTTAAGGTATTTCCTTTGCATAATTAGATAGGATAAAAGAAGCACATTCTCTCTCAGAGTCCAAAATGGGGTCTTAAACATGCGTGAGGACAAGGCGCTATCCGCGCGGCTTGGTAAATCGAGTAAGAAGTTTTCTTTGGTTGTGACGTCCGCTTCCCTGATGCTGGCTTCCCTGGCGACTTCGGCTGCTATGGCCGCGGACTGCGCCGACAAGAAAAAACTTTGCTTAGCCAAAGAGAAGTCAGAGTTGGCCAAAGGGCTTGTTTTGACATCTCCAGCCGATCAATATGACGTGTTTAAGTTTAAGAAAAGAGAGCTGCCGAGTCGGCCCAAGATTGGCCTGGCTCTAGGTGGTGGTGGCGCTCGTGGCGCCGCTCACGTCGGTGTTCTGAAGGTGCTGGAGAAGGAAGGCATCAAGTTCGACTACATAACAGGGACCAGTATTGGTGCTGTGGTCGGCGGATTGTACTCCGCCGGCGTGCCCTTGAAGGACATGGAGTCGGCATTCGAAAGCGGCAAATTGATGCGCAATTTCATGACCGTGCCTCTTACATTTCGTATTGCTGTGGCGCCGGTTCTCTTTGTGCCGAGGCTGTTTGGATCGAAGCCTTATGATGGTCTCTATCGTGGAAATAAGTTTCGCAACTATGTCAAGAAAGACATTACCGTGCATGAGCTTGATATCCAGGAGCTCAAGGTGCCGTTTTCAGCTGTATCGCTCAACCTGGTTGATGGCCAGCCCTACATGATTCAACGAGGCAATCTCGGCTACGCAATGCAGGCTAGCACTGCGGTGCCTGGTCTGCGTAAACCGGTGGAGGTTGAAGACAAGCTTTTAGTTGACGGCGGAGTGATTTGCAACCTGCCCGTGAAGCAATGCCGCGAGATGGGCGCTGACATTGTTATCGCGATCAATATCGATCACCCCTTCAGCAGTCAGGAAAAGAATGCATTTCGAAAGGTAGGCAGCGTTGCACAGCGCATGCTTGACTGGGACCTCTTCACGTTAGACAAAGCTCAGGCTGAAATCGCTGATGTCGCGATTCATCCGGACACAAGCGGTATTAGCTTGATCTCTCGAAGCAAGAAAGATGCGCGCCGCGGTGTGATTGCAGGCGAAAAAGCAGCTAAGGATGCTTTGCCGTCTATAAGGAAAACGCTTAGCGCATACGGCATTGTCACCAATCATTCGACCAGTGTGCCGGTTGCAGAAGCGCCAGCTGCAGCGGAATAACATTCACTTCACAGGGGAGAGGACGATCAAATGAAAATGCCGAGCCTGACAGTGCAAATCTTCATCGGGCTGGTCATAGGTATATTGGTCGGCTGGCAGTTTCCGGAAGTTGGAGTCAACTTGAGCGTGGGCGCCGATGTGTTCTTGCGATTGATCAAGACGATTATCGCTCCGCTCATTTTTGCCACGCTGGTGGTCGGCATCGCTGGTACCGGAAGTATGCACGCTGTAGGGCGTCTGAGTCTGAAGGCTTTGATTTATTTTGAGGCAGTAACGACTTTCGCGCTGTTCATCGGTCTTTTGGTGGTTAACGTCATGCAGCCCGGCGCCGGCATCAGCTTGGCGGCGGCGAGTGGAGCATCGAATGCCACGGCGGAAGCGCTCTTGGCTAAGCAGCCTCAAGGCGGTGAGCTGATCACGCATATCTTCCCGACCAGCGTCATCGATGCAATGGCGCGTGGAGACGTGCTTCAAATCGTCGTTTTCACGATCCTGTTTGCTGCGGCGGCGTCTGCGGTTAAAGCTGAGCCGGTAATCAACCTGGCAAGATCGCTGTCTGACGTGATGTTCAAGTACACGGAATACGTGATGAAAGTGGCGCCGGTGGGCGTCGCTTGTGCCATGGCCGCAACCGTAGGGAAGCATGGTTTGACAGTCTTGCTCTCGCTTGGCAAGCTTGTTGGCACGCTCTACCTCGCCCTCGTGATCTTCGTGCTTTGCGTGTTACTGCCGATCGCGTTGTTCGCCCGCATTCCGATCAAGAAGTTCATTGCTGCGGTCAAAGAGCCTTTTATCATCGCCTTTTCAACAACCAGCAGCGAAGCGGCTTTGCCGAAAGCGATGTTGTCGATGGAACGGTTTGGCGTGCCGCGCAGTATCGTGAGCTTCGTCCTGCCGCTTGGCTATACGTTCAATCTGGATGGCACAACGCTATACCTGTCTCTGGCTGCCATGTTCGTAGCTCAGGCGGCGGGCGTCAATATGCCGATTGAGCAACAGCTTCTTATGCTTTTGACGTTGATGCTTACGAGCAAAGGTGTGGCGGCGGTTCCCCGAGCCTCTCTTGTGATTCTGGCGGGAACGCTGGCGACCTTCAATCTACCGCTTTCCGGAATCGCGCTGATTCTAGGCGTCGATACGCTCATGGACATGGCACGAACATCAATCAATGTGCTCGGTAACTGCCTCGCTTCTGCGGTGATCGCGAAATGGGAGGGTGTGTTTGGTAGCGCGGATGATATCATGCCAGACAGTCTCGAGCTGTCCAGCCTTCCAGAAGGCGTGAGCATTCCGGCAGAAGTGAGTGCAGTGAACTGAGCCGTTAAACTCACTGTTTCTCTGCCCTACAGCACTAACCAAGACTCCAGTTGGGGTGATTTCTATGCGGTGACGCCATTCCGTCGCTCCGCCCTCCCGATCATGGCTGTAGTGGCGAGGCCATACGTAGCCTTCGTCGCTGAAGAACCTCGGCGCAGAGGTTCGTTTCAGTATCCCAACCGAGTTTCGTTCGCCACTGCAGGCGGTGTGACAGCGGCTGTTAGAGCAGTTGAGAGCTAGTGAGATTGCGTAGATGGTTAATCTGCCGGCGGAAGGTTAGACCGCGATAACTGTTGGATAGATGAAATTATTTACATTGATCGAACGAGTGATATTGTGGATACCGTCTCGATATCCGCTCCAGCTCCCAAATTACACCTTTATTTCCACCCCGGACTGTTACAACTAGTGCAAGCGTCCGCTACGTTGCGGATTTGGGAATTTGGAATAAAATAAAAAGGTTGCCCCTGGACATGTGGTTGCTCGAAATGATCCCACTCTGATCGAGCAAGCGGAGGAGTGCCAATGCCCAATTGGAACCCGTCCAGGGGCTGACACTTAAGCTATCATTGCGTGTAGCGAATTTGCATTTGTGTAAACAACTGTCTTGGTAAAGATTCCCAATGGCAGTATCCGCATTTCGCCGCAATTTTAACTAAGTATTCCTCGCGCGCTTCGTGTTGGTATTGTTTGCTTTGATTCGGCCTGCGGAATATTGTAGTGCGCCTCCCGAGCGGTGTTTGGGCGGTGAGCTATATGCAAGCGGCGCATCTGATCAATATCCATTGAAGTGGTACTATTCGAAGCGTAAGTGATGTCATGCTGGGAGTGATAGCAAATGTTCGATGGGGTCAGAGTTCTCGTCACAGGATGCAGCGGGTTTTTGGGTCCCTGGGTCTGTAAAAAGCTCATTTCAGCTCATGCCACTGTGATTGGTGGCGATATAGTTTTCCCTCCGCAATCGAGAGTTCATGAGCTCTCCAACGAAATGCAGCTTCTGTCGCTCGATATCGAGGACATAGAGCAAGTACATCAAGTGATAGTTGCTAACGGTATTGAGTTCGTCTTCCATCTTGCTGCTCAAGCCCTTGTAGGCGTAGCGTTGCAAGATCCGTTGAAAACAATATCTACAAATGTCATGGGCACGGCTAACATTTTGGAAGTGGCGCGCCGGCTCAGCGCAGGTCCCAATGCACTTAAAGGCATTCTGGTTGCATCTAGCGACAAAGCGTATGGCGATCAAATCAAGCTTCCTTATTTTGAAGACGCTCCTATGATGGGGCGTTTTCCCTATGATGTATCAAAGAGTTGTGCTGATTTGATTACGCGCAGCTATTTTTATTCGTATGCTTTGCCCCTGGCGGTGACTCGTTGCGGCAATCTGTACGGCGGCGGGGACCTTAACTGGAGCCGAATCGTGCCCGGTACTATCCGCAGTCTTCTGGAGCGCACACCACCGATCATTCGCAGCGACGGCACTCTGGTCCGTGACTACATATATGTAGAAGATGCTGCTGATGCGGCGATTCTTGTCGGTGAGAGGTTGATGAAGGATGATACTATCCACGGCGAGGCCTTTAATATTAGTAACGACAGTCCTATGTCTGTTATCGAAGTAGTCGATGCCATCCGCGATGTGATGGGCATGCACGACCTCAAGCCTGTAATTGAACATTCGGCTCGTGGCGAGATTAAAGAGCAGTTCCTCAGCTCCCAACACCTGAGAAACACCCTTCAGTGGGCGCCAAAAGTAGGATTCCGTAAAGGGTTGGAAAATGCGGTCGAGTGGTATCGCAGTTGGCACGCTGCTTCTGTCGCGTGTCAGGGACAAGTCGACTAGGCTGGTTCTGGAAGATTCGGCGCGCTCGATGTCAGCTAATTGCCAGGGTTGTTTCCTTATGGTGAGAGCTGGTAATCGAACGCTGTTGCGGCAGCTTGCTGACTGTCTATAGCGGATAATTGAACAAGACGCAATCAAATGTCTGACTCGTTCTACTAAAGATGGAATAGGCGTATTGCATTACCGTGCAACACTTTCTCGAGATCGGCTGCAGGCAGGTTTTCCCTTAGCTTATTGATCTGTCCTTGATAATTTCCGTAGTGATTGACGCCGAAGTACGTTGCATCGGTGCCGAAAAGCACGAAATCGCTGCCGACGAGCTTGACTGCGTTGAGAGCTGAGTCTGGATCTACCTGTGCTGTTTCCAGATAAAGAAGGGCATTGCGGTTCTTCTTCGCCTCCAGCGCTACTTCTATGGCGAGCTTATGGTCAGTTCCAAATCCCATGTGATAAAGCACAATCGGAACATTTGGGTGACGTTTTGCCAAATTGTAGATCCTCTGCGGATCGGAGTCTGAGCCTACCTCACCGCTATGAAAGACGGCGGGAATTTTGTGCTCCTTGCATAACTCCAGATATGGATCCATTCTCGGATCATCAGCAGCGATGTGGTTAAACATAGGATGGAACTTCATCCCGACGAAGACCTGTCGACCGTTGCTGTCGGTGTTACTGTTCAGGAATGACTCAAGGTGGCTTGCTTTGCCGTCCTCTGGTCTAGCCCACAGCAGTCCTCGAAAAAGTTTTGGATGCTCGCGCACAACTTTGGCGGTAACTTCGTTGGTTGTGTTCTCATTGAGATCGCCTGTTGTCCCGGGCAACTGCGAACCGTCGATGTTAGAGATCAGCGCCAGCTCGATGCCATAACTATTGACGTTGTTCAACAAAGTCGGTGTGCTCAAGTCGAATCCTCTAAAGGAGCCAATGTGAGCGTGGGCGTCGATGACCTTCAGTCCGTCCCAGGTGCGCTTATCCGGTTGCATAGGTACTCTTGAGATAAACAGCCATATGAGAGCCGCAATTATGATCAGTATGACTGCCACATACAATAGGTTTTTCATAGCATCATCATATTGCCATATCTGTATCTGGTGGTGATTGATTGCTCAACGGACTCAGCGAGCCTGCCCTGTGGGTTGATTGCTAGTCAGTTCGTTGATCGGCGACTCGGTTCTGTGTATTTGCACAGTTGAACTATCAGCTTTACGCAAAACGAAATGCGCTCCAACTCGTATAACGATAGCGATATTGGAAATATGATGCTGTCACGGAACGAGAGAAGGCCCCCCCCGATAAACAGAAGATTTTTCCGAGGATAAAACCATGTCCCTTAATTTCAATACTATCGACGCTGCAGCCTACTTTCCTCCTCAACCCCTTTCCGAAAGTATTGAGCCAATTAACCTGTGCTCCCTGATGACAGATGGCGTTCGTTTTAGTTCGAAAGTGAAGATGGTCGTGTGCGACCCATACTTCGATCTTCAAATACCGGTCAACCACCCGCTCCGTGGTTATGTTTACGGACAAAGCTCGGCACTGTCAACGCCGGAGGCGCTGCGAGGCGTCACACAGATCGGCAGCGATCGAGTTCGTATCCAGGCTATGATTGCGGCTGAAGGCGAAAAGAAGCGTAAGCTTTCAGTAGACATTGCCAGACTTCCTGGGCGCGCATACTTTGTCCGCGACAACGTGACAGGCACATCGACTCTGTACTTTGCCGACGGCACGAAGATTGTTCTTCTAGGCGACGGAACGGCGACGATCTCGGGACACAGTGGTGAACGGAAGATCAAGGAAGGATTCCTGATGAATGTGGGCGACGCCATGCTGAAGATCAGCCCGAGAGCCGGAGCCGTCCACCTGTTTTCAAACGATGGTGGCATATCGACAATCACTCACGAGGAGTATTGGGTATCGCCGCGCAAACAAGATGATCGAGTATTTCCCATGTTCAAACAGGCGAAGTACGCATAGAAGATTTGGAGTGAAGGAAGTCTGGAGAGCCAAGAAAGCAGCGCATGGTCTTTACCAGCGCTGCTTCCTCTTTTGGGCTTGTGCTCTCTATGTGCTGCTGCTGCAAATTCTCAGTCCGATCAGTCCGGCTGTGAGAAAGAAGATACTGAGGATTCGACCTATGGTGAGCGGTTCTTCAAAGAAGATTACGCCGACCGTAAATGCGCCGATTGCACCGATGCCGGTCCAAATGGCATAAGCGGTCCCGAGTGGAATGTTCTTCATCGAGAGAGCGAGCAAGCCCATGCTTAGCGCAATTGCGATACCGGTGAGCACTATCAGGCTCGGGCGTGTGTTAGAGCTGTAGAGTTTCAGCCCAACTGCCCAAAGCACTTCAAACGCACCGGCGAGCAAGAGAATTAGCCACGACATGGGACACCTTTTCTCTCGGGTCGTCCCGAAAAACCAAACACTGAGGTAGGTCGTCCTGCCTGCTTTTATTATCCTCTATATTTTAATCTATAGTGGGATTGTGGCTCAAATATTTTGCGCGTCGTTTGTATTGCGAATACCTGGAGACCGTGCGGAGAAGCGCAGACCATGCCGTTCTGAGTAGTTGCCAATTAGAAGCAATTTATCAGGGTTGCCGGTATCCTCTGCGAGCAACCTGCAG
>CAZISK010000417.1:0-7148 GCA_964541355.1 uncultured Candidatus Obscuribacterales bacterium | reverse complement strand
CTGATTAAGGTCTGCGACAGGTCGATTTCGATCAATTCATCGAGACCCCGAACGTGCTTGAGACCTTCATCAGAGACCTTGGTAGCTCTCAGATCGAGGTCGCGGATATGACGAAACTTAGGCAGTGTCTTTGCCATGGCAGCATCGTCATGGATATTGTCCCGATCAGCCTCGACGTAATCAGCAGAAGGGGTGTGGCGCCAGTCGTCGCGGTGGTCCGCCTCGTCTGCACATCCACAGGAAAGGAGGAGCGCGAGCGCTGCGAGTACGATACAAGCTTTCATAAGTGAAATCCTGTCCAAGAGTCGTGATACAAACCTGGTAAATCAAACTACAAAAAAGCGTTCTCATCCGATTTCAAAAATACACACGTCACAGGCGTTCAAGACTGGCTGCCTACGGGCGTGATCAGAAACTCTTGCTTAGCAAGGCTAGAGCATTTGCGATTTTCAGCAGAGTCTTTGTGTAATGCCAGAATCAGAGGGAAGCACTGTGTAGATATGAAGTCACCATTGCAGATTGCCACAGTTTTAAACAATAGTTTTCTCGAGAATTAACGGAGAGCCAGAGATAATCAGTGCTATCAAGAGATATTGCTCTATATCGATCAATTCTGTTGAATCAATAGAGACTAAGTTAATTTGAGCGCTTATGGTTTTGATCGCTTTATATCTTGTGCTAGGTTTGATATGCGTTTTGCATTTCTTTCCAGAACAAAAAAAAACTCCACGGACCAACTAAGAAACCTGCTGAGTTTATCCCTCGTTTTTGGAGCGTAATTGCTTCGAAACGGAGTGTTGGTCTGTAACTGCTTTTTACTCATCAAAGCCCTTTCGATGAGATTTTCCGACATGGATATCGCATGGTTGCAGTGAGCACCGTGTGATTGATCAAAACAACAGAAGAGTCGAAGAGACTTCAATCTCTCAACTCTGCAACCCAAGGCTGACTATGTCGAAGTTCATCAGACTGGGCGTTCTCCTGGCTGTTCCGTTTGCGCTGCTGACCGTCCTCTCGCCTCCGACCTCCCCGGTTCTGGCTCCAAAGACGGCCACGCCGCCGACCAAGGGCAGCGAAGAGCTGCACAAGCTGGTGACCAACATCAGCCGAAAGCTCGACAAGACTGGGCAAGACTCCTTCACGCTTGCCGACGTCGAACGAGCGATGATGGACCACTCCATCAAAGGGAAGGAAGCCATCGCGCTTTGCGTGCTGCGAGACAACTTCGCAGCTTTATCCGCCGGAGCCGAGCGAATCACTCTCAAAGCCCTATCGGGCTACAAACCGGGAATGACTCGCACGCCTCTTGCGGACGCAATCGATGAGCGATTTCGTACCGCCGAGGAGTTCCTCGCTAACGTCAACCGCGGCCTCTACCCTAGCGGAACGAAGAGCGAGAGCCTTGCGAAAATGCAATCTGTGCAACAGGTCGGTAGGGGCAATTGCTACTTCCTCTCGGGTGTCGGCTCACGTGCCGCGCTCGACCCGGAAGCAATCCGCAAATGCATCACCGACAATGGTGTCGACACCTCCACCGGTGTGCGCACCTTCACCGTCATCTTCCCGCGCGAGCCGGGCGTCAAGTACGTCGTAGACGACTTCACTGACGCCCGGCTGCTCTACGCGGAAGTGACGGTGGACTCGGGTACGTGGGCGGCGATCGTGACCCGTGCCTACGCTCTCTACATGGAGGCGCACCAGCTCAACAGGCTGGTTCAGCGCGTCTTCTACAAGCTGGACGAGCGTATTCTTCCGGAAGACCGGACGGACCGCGGGTCAATGAACAGTGAGGGGTTGCGAATGGTGATGGATTCGCGAACCCATCGGTTGAAGCGTGTATGGTGGGCATTCGACGACGGGCACATCGAGTCGGTCTTCAAGGAGATCCTCGACAGCGCTCTGCCGAAAGCCTCACCACTGGCGAAGAACCTGATCACAAGCACGCTTCTCCCTAACGTGAAGCAAGTGATCGCCGACATGTGCGAACCCAGAGATCCGGCGCTCGTGCATGAACTACTCAGGAAATCGGTTACCGATGGCAAGCTCGCCGCTACCGTGATCAAACACGGCGGTGCGCATGAAGCCAGCATCATCGGCTACCGTCCGACAAATAAGTCCGCCGATGGAAAACACCAGTCCAAGTACGGATTCGTAACCGTGCGGGACCAGGCGGGACTATACGATTCGGAGCAAGCAAACGTCCTTAGCGGTCGGTGGTGGCGCGAACCAGGAATGGATAGCAACACCATCTGCATGACCGTTGAGGACTTTACGGCCACGTTCAGTGGTCTGAACGTCGTGCTCGAGCGCTGACATCAGATGCGGTGTCTAAAGGAGAGCAAGTCTGTGGGTTTGTACGCCCACGTTTTCGAAGTCGTGCTGCCCAAGGTGGGCGGCCCAAACAAGACCGGAAAGGTTTCAACATGATTCTGTCCAAAGATTTGACCGGGTTTTCAGGTGAATCCCGCACCGACCAACTCCTAGCTCTCTACATCGAAGAGATGACCCGGGGCCTCGAGGCCATGGAGAAGTTCGGGAAGAAGGGTGTCTGCGTGTTCGGGACGGCTCGCCGTCCGAAGGGACACCCCGACTACCAACAGGCGTGGCGACTCGGCCACAAGATCGTAACGCGCTCCAGTAAGCGCCTGAGCGTCATCCAGGGCGGCGGCCCTGGCGCCATGGAAGGCTCCGCCGAAGGCGCTCGCGCCGCTGGTGGCGAGGCCGTCAGCGTCTGCCTGCGGCTGCCGCGCGAGGAGAAGCCGAACCCGTTCGGCAACGTCGAGCTGCTGCACCGGTTCTTCCCGACACGGAAGACGATTTTCATCGAACACTCCGTCGGGTTCATTCACGTCAAGGGCGGCTTCGGCACGCTCGATGAACTCTCGGAAGTGCTGGTGCATGTCCAGTGCGGCATGTCCGCAAAGATGCCCGTGTACCTCATCGGCACGAAGTTCTGGCACCTGCTCGACGCCTTCATCCGCGGTCCGATGCTCGAGGAGGGGATGATCAACGAGGAAGACGTCCACCTCTACAAGGTCACCGACGACGAGGACGAGGCGGTCGATGGCATCGTCTCCCACTGGGAGAAGTCGCTTTTGGTTGCGTGATCGACACCAGCCAAGCCAATCACGCGAGCGAGGACACAGCGTCCTCGCTCGCACCAATGCAAACCACCACCCCACAAGGACCCCCCATGCTCCCCCTGCTAATTGCTATCGGCGTCGGACTGGTCTTCGGTTTGGTATTCGGATGCGGCAACAGGCACAGCTTCGTTGCCGCCATCCTACCGACCCTGTTCTTCAGCCTGCTCGCCGCCGGCTTCTGGCTCCACAACCGGGACTGGAACAACGCTGGAGTGGCCGCCACCGCCTGCGTGGTCGGCGCGCTGATATGTGCAACCATCCCCGAGACGACGCGATTCAAGCGCCTGCTCAACGGGCAGCACAATCTGCACATCAAGCTCGGACCGTATTACGAGTTCGGGCGCGAAGCTGAGAAGGGAATCACGGACGACCACACGGATAGTCAATCCGACTCCTGACTGACGTACGGAAAGCATGCGGCGCGGCTAGGCGCTGACTGCTCGCATGCAAGGTTAGTGGTCAGCGCAAAAGAGCGGGGGATACGTCCCCCGCCCTTTTACCTCGGCGCGGTTCTACTACTTTCCTCCATACTAGACAGGATCGTGTAGACCCAGGACGGCAGACGGCACGATTAACCTTGAAGTTCCGAAATGTGATTTCTCCGTTAAGTGCCACCATTAACCTTTTTGTTGGTGGTTGGGCGCCGCCGGGAGACACAGATGGGCACTTTGACGGAGGAATCAATGGTCTATCGCAGCAATTCGATTTTGCTTCGTATTTACTTCAGTGTGCAGGTACAAGTTGCTCACAAATTACACGGTATAAACAGAGTGCAACAGCAATAGCTTCTCCCGTTTAGTCCCATCTACCCCTATGCCAAGCCTGTCTAGTAGCGGACGGCATGCATCCTTTATGCATTAGTAGCAATATATATAAACGAATCACGACTTTTGTTTCGCGGCTACAAAAGCTTCTGCTTCGCCATCGCCAAATGGAGAAAAAGCATGACCAGAATTGAGTCTAGCAATCAGTTTTCAAACGATAGTACTTCCAACTCAACGCCAGATTGGATAACAAAAGCAGCTCAAACCCCATATTCATTTCAGCAGCAATCATCGGAAAAATCGCTTACCGACTTGCGTTCCAATGACGACTCCAGCAACAACTGGGCAGCTCAAGAAGTGGCATTGCAATGCGCCCAGTTGCAACCCGGCGGTGACACGAATGGCAAGGGAGCTGAAAAAGCCGGTGGCAAGCCAGGCGGCGATGTGACTGGCAAAGCGTCTGAAAAAACAGGTGACAAACAGACAGTCAGCCCCGAGCAAAAATCAGAGGAAAAGGCAGGCGATAAGAAGGCAGAAAACACTGGTGAAAAACAATCGGCGAACGCTGGCGATCAGCCTGCCGACAAGAAAGACAGCGCCTCCAAACTGATGCCGGCAGACATGAAGGATCAGGTCAAAACCGAGATCAAGCAGAATGATGGCAGCGTCTCAACACAAATCGACGGCAAGCTCGCCGATGGAACCAAGGTTCAGCTCATAACGCACAAGGATGGTGCCGAGACTCTATCGAAAGAGATTAACGGCAAAATGGCAGTCGTAGAGCAGTTGGACGCTAAGATTCCACAGGCCGAATCCTGGGTCCAGGAGCGCCGGAAGTTTGAATATGGTCCCGCGACAAAACCGGGCCAGTTGCCAGCGGTCACAAAAATGCACACCATGGACGCGGACGGCAAGAAAGTTAGCCACACCTTCGAAATTGGCAAACGTGGCTACACAGACTCGACAATCTCCTCCATAGAGGCCAATGGTGCCGGCTACACAGTCAAGCATAAGAGCGGCGTTGTTAACACATTCAATTCACACGGCTCCAGCTCCGAGGACGACCCGAGAAGAAAATCGTCGCACACCGACAGATACTTAACGAAACCTGAGAAAAGTCCTGACGGAAAGGAGACCCTGGAACCCGGCAGTTCGGTCAAGCACTTCAAGCTTGATTTCGGCGAAGGGAAAGAGGTGCATCCTGCCAAAGGTGACAAGCGTTCATCCATGATTTATGTAAAAAACGACAAGGGTGACTTTGAGAAGGTATCTGAGTTTTATCGAAAACCGCAAGACTACTCGATGACTATTTACGATCAGCCTGGCGGCAAAGGTCGCAATCACACGGAAAAAAACGTAATCGGCTGGGACAGCAGTCCAAAAGGCGTAACACTGTATCGCGAGGAGAAGGGCCAACAAGGAATCATGACTCCTTACCTGCAGCTCAATATGGAGGGCGGTAAGATAAAGAGCACCGGCAAGCCCGACGACCGTTCACCGTAACCGATACCACCGCACCATATAGCAAAATTGAAGCGCAAAGCTGGGAGACGGGCATGAATGCTCGTCCCCAGCTCGCTGTTTATCCGGTCGCAAAGCCTCGCTACTCAGGCTTGGGCAGAGAGGCAGACGGCGGCCTCGAAAGTCAAAATCAAAATTAAAATCACTTGAAAGAGAATGCATACTAGTTTTATCAATCGGCGATATTAGTCAATCTAATAAACATCGCCTCCAAAACATTTTCCCGTAAAAATAATGCAGCGGAGTCTCGTTTAACGTGAAATCCCTAACAAGATGAGCCAGCTCTCACACCCGTGTTTATAGTGATGGCCGGTCCGACGGCAACGGTTTTTGCGACACTGTGTGGACCCACATTTCGTTGGAATGGTCTTTTTTGTTAGGTGTTGGATACTACTCTCACTTTTCTCGAGCTGTAAAGGAAGTCTGCCAACCAATCTACCGACTGTTCAGCTGTCCCTGGAATGCGCGCGCTACGAACGTAGTCTTAGCGAGCTCGTAGTTGCGCACCAATTGTCGAACTTTCACTCTTTCACAAACAGCAAAGGAAACCCATGAACACGATCTTTCGTCGCCCCCTCGTCGCCGTCGCTCTCCTCGCCCTCCTGCTCGTCACCGGATGCGGTGGCGGCGACAACCACGGGAATTGCAGCTGGATGCTGCGCGAGCTGTGCCACCGCGCGGAGCGGATCAGCGAGGGTAAGGAGTTCTCGAAGGACTACGAGAAGTTGCTCGAGATCATCAAGGAGCGAGACGACCTGAACGGCCAGATCGCCGAGAATCGGATCGTCGAGACCGTACGGGAGGACTTGCGGATTCGCCGCGCCGACGTCCTGACCAAGGCCCAGACAGCGGTCAACGCATTCGGCGATCGAGTCAAGCACATCGAGCGCACGATCGAGGACTGCAAGATGGAGATGTCGAGATGCAAACCGCTCGACCCGAACCATCCAGGAGACAAAGCCACACTGGACCGGCTCGACACCGCGGAAAAACGGCTGCCGGTCCTGAAAGCAATGGTCGCGGGAGTCGAGGCTGACTTCGCTCTCTACCAGGAGGGCAAGCCGATGCCGGCGAGCCTGCGGAAGTAACCAATTGTCTCTCACTCGATAGCCGGGGGCGGGACCCGTCCCCGGTTAGTTTGACCAATACCCCCTTCCCATAACCGCCCCTTCCGGAGCACCGGAACAGGCGGTTACACACACACACGAGGACTGTCATGACCTTCCGTCGCAAGTTGATGTTCATCGCCCTCGCCCTAATGGCAGTGGCCGTGCTGCTGACCTCGAGCTTCGCCCTCAGCCGGCCGCTCAACCGGGCGCTGATCGCCGACGGCTGGACCCAGAACGAAGTGGGCAGCGTCCGGGTACTGGGCGTCCAGGTGACGCTCAGCACCGTCGATCCGTAATCCAACGAACGCCGAAGCACCAACGCATCAGCGCCGACCGCATCTGAAAACAGCCTGGAGAGAGAGCCTCGGGGCTCTCTCGATTTGCAATTGATTCACTATATGCCTTGGTAGGAATTGCCAGTGTGTAAGAGTCAGCGAACTCTTTCGAACGGCGATCAACCATTACGACTGATCTCTTAAAACCATTTGTGCGGAAAACAAATGGAATGGTCTGATATCGACAATCCAGGGCGATAGGTGAAATTTGCCATCTTGACTACTGATTGTGCCTCAATATTCAAACTTCGAGTGTGTCTTGAACACTCATTGGCA
>CAZISK010000416.1:0-7149 GCA_964541355.1 uncultured Candidatus Obscuribacterales bacterium | reverse complement strand
CAGGAAAAGTACAGCTCAATCCAGTCACTCTGGAAGGGATGTATACAAAGCTTATTCGCGGCTACACGCAATCAGAGGAGCTTACAATCAAGTAAGAACAGCGATGGCAGCGTAATTGCTGCCATTGCCGGCTCCTCGAACTGGTTTTGCAGCCGGTCCACCATTCTCGAACGAGGTGCAAAATGAAGGCTAACCACACATATTGGATCTGTCTGGCACCAGTTCTGCTTACTGTCCTGTATTGGTTCGATCGCCCGTTCCAACAAGGATTGGGCGAGGCGCACAGCTCAATAAGTCATTTGTCGGGGAAATCCAAGATCAACATACAACGAGCCTGCAAAACCATCGATGGATACATAGTAAAGCCCGGCGAAACCTTCTCATTCAATCAGGTCGTAGGACCACGCACACACGAACGTGGTTATGTTGCCGCACCCACTTACCTCGGCAACGGCACGGAGAGCACCGAGGGCGGTGGCGTTTGTTTGGTCTCTTCACTGGTATACAAAGCAGCTCTCGAATCAGGTCTCAAAGTGGTTGAGAGAACCCCGCATTCCAGGACAATTTCGACCGTTCTACCCGGTCTCGATGCCACCGTCTGGTACGGACGATACGATTTGAAGGTGCGCAACGAGAGTAAGGAACCGATTCAACTACGTTGCAACTATGACCCAAGCCGCGTGGCAGTCAAGCTGGAAGGTCCGCGAAATTCAGCTCCTGCGAGGCTGGTTAGACGAGAGAATCAAACCACTGCCTCTCAAGTGGCAGTAACTGTTTATCTTAAAAAGGATGGTGAGCTGGAGACCGTCTCAAAGGACCTGTACGACAGGGCTTCGGTCCAGGCACGCTAAGAGTCTTTGTTTGTTTGCCGACACCGTCATTTTCCAGAACTGCTATTGTATGATCAATCCTCATACGCAGTGATTCGAGATCTGGAGAAATCCGACCGAAGAGCGCACATTATAATCGCCATGACGGCGGTCAACGATCGAGCGCTTTGTATCGAAGCCGGCATGAACGACTATCTCTTCAAGTCGGTGATGCTCAACGAGTTACATCGAACATTGAAGCAATGGCTGCCAGTTTCAAAAGACAGGGTCAGTTAGTAACAAACTGCTCTTGATGATATCGAGCTACTCTTTTTTCTCTTGAGCATGAACCTTTTCGGCTTCGCTGTCCAGGAACTCTACCTGAGGCTTTGCTGGCTCTGCGGTCACTTCCTTTGCCACTTCATGAGGAGAGTCATCCTTATTTTGGCGGGAGAGGAACGACGCAATTGCCAGTACGGCAGTTGAAGCGACAGCCAAACCAATCAGCGCGTACAAGCGTTGCTGACTATCGGTGTTGTTACCCATTTCGATCAGGTCACCGGTGAGCAGCCCAAGTGCGATCATTTGGGCAGGAACCAACATGACATTGTGGTAGCCCTTATAGTCGCCACCGGACAGTGCGCGGCTGAAGATGCCAATCAAAACTGAGCCTATCAGGACTGCCAAGAGTAGACTGGCAGTAGGCTCCGAGTGCAGGAAGAAATTGGTCGCCGCCGGCGCGATTAGCGATGCGGCAATGAACAACAAAGCGCGCGCGCGATTGTCCATACGCTCACGAATCAGTAAGCAGGCTGTAATGGCAATCAGAAGTCCGGCATAGAGCGCGGCGCTCGTGTAGGGATGCATCACATTGATGCCGGTCATATTGCTGTTGAATTTGAATATGAATGTCTGCAAGAAGACATATGACCCCCAGTACAGACCGGCAATGGCTGCAGCACCGGATGTGGTAGCAATTAAAGTGGCAACAGCCAGAACGAGCAATCCGGGAGTGTAGAACAAGCGAGTCGCCAATAGCGTGAAGATACCGATAAACAGTAATTGTTTGAACGACTTAACAGCGAACGAATCACTTTCACAGGCTTTGTCCATAGCCTGCAAGAGATAGGTCAAGAAGAAGCCTGCACCAGCGATAACGGTGATCTTCGCGAGCTCCAACGCGACTATCATCTTCGTCACGATGCACAAGAGCAGGAGCCCGCCTATAGCCGCAAGACAAAGCCTCTTCACGTAGAGCTTGTCCTCCTTCAAGAATGGATCCTGGATCCACCGCATGAATATGGCGACGATGAAGGTGCCGATCAGGAGATTCTGATGTTGTGCGACCCATACGCCGGTATCAATCGTCTTCGTCCAGTACATGCCGACGAGCCATAAAAAGGATGGCAGGAAGTCTTCCATCGTGGATGTCTCTTCCACGAGCAGATTCTCCGCCGCTTTCCATGAGACAAGTCCGGCTACTACCGCCGCCAGAGGAAGCTGGTAAGAATCTGCCGGCACAAGGCATGTGAATGCAACTGAAGCACCAAGTAGGGCCAGTGCTCTCAAAAATGGTGGAAGACCAATTTGACTGAGCACACAGGCTAGTGCTGCGGCCGAAGCGAAATACGGTGCGGCACCGGACAACTGCAAATTAGCAAGTTGGCTGAGATATAGAAGTCCGCATACAGGCAACACAATGGCGAGAAGAACCTTGAGCGCTGGTCCAAGTCGCTTGATGGACAGCATTGCCAAATTCTTGTCTCGAATAAAACGCCAGAGGAAAACGGCGCTGGTAAGAACTGAGAAGAAGACGATCAAATCGCGTGAGAGCGCTGACATATTTCACTATCCCCGCGTGCTAGACTGGATGTCACTAGCATATCGTTCTCACATTGGGCTTGCGTGTTCTTCGTGAAAAAGTGACGATAATTTCTTGTTAGATTCCACTTATGAGAATTCTCTATCCTTTGTTGTTGCTGACTATTCTGACATTCGTGGTAATCACGATGGTTTCCACGCAGTCAGATTCTGATCCGAAGGATACCGCCACCAAGTTTTTGAACAGCGTACAGCAAGCGGATTACAAATCAACAGTCGAGATGTTCGGCGGCAACACGTGTCGCTGCCCCAAGAAGGGCGGATGGGTTTCCTACCTTGTCTATGCATCCGCTCAAGAGCCTAATCTCGCCTTTGCAATGGGTAGACCGTTTGAGTTCGGCAGCATGTTGGTTGCACCAGTCACACATCCGAATAAGAATCAGATCACACTTCTTCCCTGGCAGAAGCCGGAAGACGTAATCGTCGACCTTGATATCTCTTTTGATGAGGCACGATACCTACCACTTTTCCTGCCTCTGAAAATGGCGTATGGCATACCAATGCAAGAGGCCGAGTTCCAAGATTTCATCACGAATCCGAATAAAGACTGCTGGCAAGGATTTACTCTAAGGTTGCGACCGTCGATTGCAGAAGGCGCGATTAAGCGCCCCGACGCCAGTAAAGGTATTGAGTACAATCCAACCGAGCACGCGATCGACACGAATAGCTCCGGCTCTCTAAGTATGGAAGACAAGAAAAGGTTGTTGAACAAAACTCTTCAACAAGTCAAAGGCGCCGGCCACGAGCTCTCTTCTAAAGAGAAAGAAAAGAAAGAAGATCGAGTTGCAAAACAGCCCAAGACGGATTTAGATGAAGAAGAAAATGATGATTCCTTTATCTATGCCAACATCGAAGATGCCATCAAAGAGACTCTAGGCGACGAGATCGCCATGTATCTGCATCCTAAAGACGCCGGCATCGTGAGAAAAAAGGACGGCTCGACTGTTCCACAAGAACAGGTAGAGAAGGCGCTGCCAAGATTGAAATCCTTCAAACTCCGGTTGCACATCGTCAGACGAGAGAAATTAAAGAAATGGACGGTTTATCACTTTGGCTTCATCCAACCAGTGGTTAAACTCAGCGATGGGAGCGAAGTGGCGCTTTCAAGTTATCGCAATCCCTCCGGTGAGAAGATTCCGGAGCCGGGTCCCGAGGTTGAATCGAAGTGAATCACACCATTGCTTCGCTTGTTATCAATATCTACAACGATTGAACATGACCTCCACCGACTCGATCGGTCGAAACAGTTGAAATCTTCAAGCTTCATAAGAAATATAAGTATTAAAGCCTTAACGGAGTATGATCTCGGTTTCGTATACATCTTCGGGACGTATTCGTGTCCGTGTCCACGAAATCTACCAAATCAGAGTTGTTGATCTGGAATCGGCAAGCAGAATGCATGCCGCGTCAGGAGCTTGAAGCGCTTCAGCTAAAGCATCTGGGCGAAACACTCAATCGTGTTTACACCCAGGTTCCGTTCTATACGAAAAAGTTTGACGAAAACAAGATCAAGCCGGACAAAATCAAGTCGCTTGACGACCTGACGGCCTTGCCTTTTACCAGAAAATCCGATCTGAGAGAGCATTACCCGTTCGGTTTTTTCGCCGAGCCTCTTGAGAATGTGCGCCGCATTCATGCCTCTTCCGGCACCAAAGGCAAACCGACCGTTGTCGGTTACACGGATAAGGATCTTCAGGACTGGAAGGAGGTTTGTGCTCGATCGCTTGCCTGTGCGGGAGCCCGACCGGGCGATATCATCCATAACGCATACGGCTATGGGCTGTTCACGGGCGGGCTCGGTATGCACTATGGGGCCGAGAACTTTGGCGCCACGGTCGTTCCAGCATCAGGCGGAATGACTCAGCGTCAGATCATGCTGTTGCAGGATTTCGGCGCTCGGGTATTGCTGTCGACACCTTCGTATGCGCTCAATATGGCGTTCATGATGGACGAGCTCAATGTTTCCAGGCAAACCATCAAACTCGAAATCGGCATATTCGGAGCGGAGCCCTGGACGGAAGAGCTTCGCGAGCAGATAGAAAAAGCTCTCAACGTACGCGCTCTTGACATATACGGACTCAGTGAGGTCATGGGCCCCGGAGTATCGATGGAATGTTTTGACGGCAGGAATGGACTCCATATCTGGGAAGACTACTTCCTCCCTGAGATAGTCGATCCTTCGACCGGAGCGCCGCTTTCCGAAGGTGCCGAAGGCGAACTGGTATTCACCAGCTTACGGAAAGAAGCATTCCCTGTCATCCGCTATCGCACAGGCGATCTGTCCCGCTTGTACAAAGAGCGCTGCCAGTGCGGCAGAACAATGGTGCGGATGGAGCGAGTGCGCGCTCGTCTGGATGACATGCTGATTATTAGAGGCGTCAATCTCTATCCATCCGAGATTGAAAAAGTGCTCCTGTCCATCGAAGAGGTTTCGCCGCACTACCAGTTGATAGTAGACCGAGTGAAGGCGTTGGACGTGATGGAGGTTCATGTCGAGCTGACCGAGGAGCTGGTGAAACGTTGGGGAGAGTTCTCCGACAAGCATCTCGAGTTCAAGAGCCTGACTGCAAAAATCACCGGGGCTCTGAAAGACACTCTAGGTCTGACGGCGGACTTAAAGCTAATGCCACCAAAAACAGTACCACGCAGCGAAGGCAAAGCCGTACGAGTAATCGACAAGAGAAAAGAATGCGACAAAGAGGCCAATTAGGATACAGGAGGGGAGAATGAAACCGGGACTGGTAGTCGGAAAAACACACAGCATTTTAATTGAAGTAACACCGGATATGGTTGCATGCTTCGAAGGGAAAGTGACCCACAAGCTCTACTCCACAGCAGCTTTACTAAATGACCTGGAGCTTTGTGCCAGAAAGCTGCTCCTGCCCTTCCTGAGCGACACTGAAGAGGCGATCGGCTGTCAGGCTGAAGTATCCCATTTGGCTATGACGTTGCCTGGAATGATCGTCAAAATCAATGCGAAGGTAAGCGAGCTTCGAGAAAACAAAGTGGTTACCGAAGTGGAAGCAACCAACCTGCGCGGCAAAATTGCCAGAGGCGCAATAACGCTCGCAGTCGTCGAGAAATCCTGGCTCCTGAATCGAATGAAAGAGCTCAGCGTCATACAAAACATCACAGCGGATGGCCCAAGCACCCCCTGCTCCAATTCAGTTTGACCACCAAGAGGTTAGGTTGTGTTCACCACGATACCTCCGTTTAACACTACAACAATCCGATAGAGGAAAAGCAAATGGTAAAACTCGTTGCTCTGTACAAGAAGCCCGCTGACGCAGCCGCTTTCGATGACTACTACTTCAACACCCACGTTGAATTAGCCAACAAAATGCCGGGGCTTAAGAAGGTCGAGATCTCCAAAGTAACGGGAGCGCCCGGAGGAGAAGCAGAATATTATTTAATGGCCGAACTCTATTTCGAAAACATGGACGCTCTCAAAGCTGCCATGTCTTCGCCTGAAGGCAAGGCAGCAGCCAAAGACCTCATGGGCTTTGCCAAAGAAATCGTATCGATGATGTTCGCGGACGTAGTAGAAGAGACAGCTCTCGCACACGTTTAAAAACCACTGCCGCTCGGCACCACATACAATACTAAAGGGCTCCTCGTGTTTATCGATGCCAGTAATCAACGAGAACCGCTTATAGAGGGAATGAAACATGGTTCAGACCGCACAAAATGATTCTTTGCTCAGCGGATCCACTCCTGAGTCGTTTGGTTTTCGCAGAATCATATATACGAAGAAAAACTACACGGCAACGATCGCAATCAACCGTCCGGACGTCCTCAACTGCTTCGACATGGTCACTCTTAACGAGCTCGGTCAAGCCTACCTGGACGTCCAGAGAGATGATAACATCGCCGTCCTCGTAATCACCGGAGTAGGCGACAAAGCCTTCTGCACCGGCGCCGATTTGAAAGAGCAAGAGGAAGCAATCCTCAAGAAGCCCAACGACTACTACAAGTGGATGTACGCCTTCATCGAAATGCATGATCGACTGCGCAACATCGGCAAGCCCACTATAGCCAGACTTAACGGAATGGTCGTAGGCGGCGGCAACGAGTTGAACATGGCTTGCGACCTGGCCGTCGCTGCCGACCACATAATCATAAAGCAAGTCGGCGCGGCACGAGGAAGCGTCGCGGCCGGCGGAGCCACGCAATGGCTACCCTTGATTATCGGCGATCGCCGTGCCCGAGAGATGCTGCTGTTGTGCGAAAACATCGATGCATACACGGCACTCGAATGGGGATTGGTAAATCAGGTGGTGCCCTATTCGCTGCTCGACTCCGCCGTCGAACAGCTGGCAGAAAAGCTGTACAACAAGCTGCCGGAATGCACACGCTACACGAAACAACAGCTCAATTTCTGGCGCGACTTCTCCTGGTCGAGGACGATCGGACATGCACGCGACTGGCTCAGCTTGCACGCAGGAGCCTTCGAAACAGC